>DASQVU010000223.1:0-17967 GCA_035640615.1 Pseudonocardiaceae bacterium | reverse complement strand
TGACTGATCATATGCACCGAGCGGTGAGCCGACGGGGGTAGCTCATGCTGTGCCATTACACAGGATCCCGGCTCTGATGTCCGGGGTGGTGGCGGATCATGCCACTTTCGCGCTGTGGATGGTGGGCTTGCGGGCCTGCGATTCAGTGATTGATGCCCAGGGCGGTATCGCCGCTCACCGTCGGCACCACCGTTTGGGGTGGGCGGCGTGGTGAGCGCGTTGCAGGGTGAATTGAAGCGGGATACGCCGGTTACCACAGCCCGCAACTCGATCACCCTTGCTGGTTGGACGCTGATCAGCCGCGTTACCGGGTTGCTTCGGGTGGTAGTGATCGGCGCGGTGCTGGGGCCCACGTATTTCGCCAACTCCTTTCAGGCTGGCTCTGTCGTGCCGAACATCGTCTTCACGGTGATCGCGGGCCCGGTCCTGGCTATGGTGGTGGTACCCGGAGTGGTCCACGCCATCGACACCGGAGGTATGCCCTCGGCTCGGCAGCTCCTGGGCCGGGTGACGGGCTGGCTGCTGGGGGTCTCCGGCGCGGTGCTCGCGTTGCTGTTGATCCTCTCCCCGCTGGTGGCCTGGACGCTGACGTTCGGGATCCCGGATCCCGGTGACCGGGCGCGCGGTCTGTGGCTGTCCACGCTGCTGGCCTTACTGGTGGCACCACAGCTGCCGCTGTACATGCTGTTGTATCTGGGCATGGCCGCCCAGCAAGCTCGTGGCCGTTTCGCGCTGGCGGCGGGCGCACCGGTGGTCGAGAACAGCATCCTGATCCTGACGGTGGTCGTCGCCGGCTGGTACTACGGCACGGGCTTGGACATTGCGCAGGTGCCGATCCAGATGGTGGTGATGCTCGGGCTGGGCAGCACCACGGCCATGGCGGTACATGCGGGGTTGCAACTGTTCGGTGCAGCCCGGGCGGGACTGCTACCCCGCCCTTCGATGCGGTGGCGCCAGGACCCCGACGCCCGAGAGCTCATCCGCAGGTTGGCGCGTTCAGTGGGGGTGGCGGCCGGACCGGCGGCGGCTATGTATGTGCTGTTCGTCCTCGCTGGCTCGGTACCCGGAGGCGTGTTCGTCATACAGCTGTCGTACGCGGTGTTCTATGCGCTGTCCTATGTCAGTGCCCGTGCCGTATCGATGGCCGCGTTGCCCGGGCTGGCCCACGCCGCCCACCGGCAAGACGGCACCACGTTCGGGTCGACATGGCGCCAAGGTCTGTCCTATGCAGTCATCGCCAGCCTACCGCTGCTGGTCCTGCTGATGATGCTGTCGGGACCCACGGCGAGCATCCTCGCCCCTGGCGAGTTGCGGCGCGCTGCTTTGATCAGTCCTCTTGCCATCTGCCTAGGCGTGGTGGCGGTGGCGCAGCTCGTCGGCGGGGTGCACGACATCGCTCGCCAGGCGCTGTTCGCGCGGCTGGATGACCGCATTCCCCGCCGGGCCAGCGAGGTGACTTTCGGGGTGATCCTGGTGGCCGCTACCGCGTCACTGCTGATGCCCGCGGACGGCTCACGGCTGGTCTGGCTGGTCGCCGCCATCCTGACCGGGGAGCTCGTCGCCGCCGGCCTGGTGCTGACTCGGCTGCGCCGGGCGATCCGCCCCGAGCGGTTCCTCGATCAGCGAACCCTGGCTGCGGTGCTGGTCGCCACGCTCGCGATGCTGCCGGTAACGGCCGCAGTGTGGTGGATCCAGCACTTCACCGGCCAAAGCCAGCTTGACACCCTCGCAGTCCTCGTTGCAGGCGGGATCGCGGCGCTGGGTGTCTATGCCCTGGTACTCCGCGCCATGATGCCGCGATCGGCCAACCGCCCCGGCGCAAATCCTGTAGAGGGCCGCCGGGCACGAGGATTGGGCGTTGCACGACCTCGCTGCTGCAGTGGCCAAGCAAGAGCTTGAAGTGGGCCGAACTCACTGGTCAATGGCGTAGACGGCGTCGACCATGACGGTGAGTTTCTGGCTACCGGGCTCGATGGGCACCGGCGCCGCGGCAGCCGATGAGCCCTCCCGGCCCAGCGGCCCCGGC
Source organism: Pseudonocardiaceae bacterium (assembly GCA_035640615.1). Lineage (GTDB taxonomy): Bacteria > Actinomycetota > Actinomycetes > Mycobacteriales > Pseudonocardiaceae. The sequence continues at coordinate 15,941 of DASQVU010000223.1, read as the reverse complement.
TGGGTGGCCGGCACCTCGTTGATCGAGTAGATCCGCCCCAGCCGTACCCCGGCGGCGTCGGCCATCTGCTTGGCATGTGCTTGTGCCTGCCGCACCGCGTCGGCCCTCGCCTGGGCCCGCGAGGCGCTGTCGTCACCGACCGAGAAGCTGAGTTGCTGGAGCCGCACCGCGTCACCTGCGGCCGCACCGGCGGCGTCGATCAGCCCGCCGGCAGCGCCGACGTCATGCACGGTGGCGGTCACCTGGTTCGTCACCTCGTAGCCGGTGATCCGCCCAGTAGCCGGGTCGTACGTCGGGTTGACCGATAGCTGGCTGGTCTGCAGGTCCGCCGGCGCGACTCCGTGGCTCTTCAGTACGTTGATCAGCGCGGTCGCCTTGCCCGTGTTGTCATCAAGGGCAGCCCTCGCACTCGGGCCCCGGGTCTGGACTCCGATGACGATGGTCACGGTATCCGGGGTCATGGTGACCGTCCCAACGCCACGGCTGGTGATGCCGTGCGGGCCGGCCGGCCCGGCACTAGCTTGATCACCATCAGCGCAACCCGCCAGCAGGCACGCGCCGAGCGCCAGGACCACAACACCGCACAGGCCACGCTTCATCGCCGATCTCCGTTCATTGATGGGTTGCGACCCGAGGGTCATAGCCCGAGCGTGGCACTGCCCGCGGCCGACGCCAGCATTCCCCCTGATCGGCGCGCGCAGCACTGCCATGGGTTGCGGTTCATACCGGTTATCGGTGCTCCGCCGCACGAAATCTGTGCCCTCAAAATCGGCGATTTCGTACTTAGGTTAAGAACCCGCCACGGTGAAACGGCCACTGACCCCGTTGGACCCGATCGGGCCGCAGATGCTTGGGGATGTAGGCGCCACGGATAAACACGTTTCGTCCCCCGCAACTCGGTAATCGCGGCGGCGCACAGGTGGACAGCCGCGTGGGTGGAGGGACGCAACGCGACGACACTCCCCGGCTTCCGCACGTTAGGTGAGTAAGCCGGCGTTGGCCAGCTCGGAGCGCAGTGACTCGGCGGAGGTGAAGTGGACGGCGGTGATGCCCATCCGGCGGGCGCCATCGACGTTGGATTCCGAGTCATCGACGAACAGCACGTCCGCGGGAGCCGCACCCAGCACGGTCAGCGCGGCGGCGTAGGCGGCCGGGGACGGCTTGGTGGCTCGGGTGGTCGCGCTGAATAGGGGTATCGCGATCCGCGCGTGCACCGTCGGCAGCACCAGCGGCAGGGTGTCGCGCAGCAATGCATCGTTGTTCGTCAGCAAGGTACGGGTCACGCCCGGCGCGACGCTGTCGACGATGGCGAGCACCTGGTCATCCGGGGTGAACGCGGACGCCCAGAGCCGGGCCAGCTCCAGGTCGTCACAATCCAATCCGAGCTGCTCACGCAACACACCGCGGATGCCGGCAGCATCCAGCTCGCCGCGGTCACACCGATCCACGATGCCCGAGCCGTAGAGGCGCTCGTCGACCTCAGACGTCTCCAGGCGCGAGACAGCAGCTAGGCACTCCAACCGCGCCGCGGAGTCGAACCGGCACAGCACACCCGCCAGGTCGAGCAGGAGATGCCGCGCCGCCACGGGCAGACTGTAGCGCCCTCAGCGGATGCGGCAGCTCGCCCCGGTGGTGGTCACGGCGGTGCAGTCGGCGGGATACCGCTCGCACCACGGCGTCGTACCGGGCAGCCGGTAACGGTTGTCGGCCACCCACCGGTACAGCCACTCCTGGGCCCGCCACGTCACCCGGTACACCAGCAGCGGCGCGCGGGTCCCCAGCATCACTGCCAATGCGGCATTGATCGCCTCCGCCGCGGCAGCCCGGGAACCATCGGCGTGCTGCCAGCGCACTGCGGCAGCGCACTGCTCGAGCGTCGCCCCCACGCGGGCGGCCGCACCAGAGTGCTGGAAAGGCACCAGCTCGATCCGGTGGTGCCGGTCAAGCCGGCGTAGCCAGCCGACGGTTCGGGTGCAGAACCCACAGCGCCCGTCGAACACCAGCACCCCCGTACGCACCGCCACCTCCCACCGGCCCCCGCCATGAGACTAGGGCAGAACTCGCCGGCGCACCTACTCGTGCCCTGCACACCTGGACTACGCATATCCGACGAACCAGCACCAAGTCGCAAATTGGCTAACGCGCAGTGGGGCGCTCATGCTCATGCACCCGCGCCGGACCGGCCAGCTCAGGTGGTTTCCCGCCGGCTAGCGGTTTTTGCCACGTAACTTCTGCAGTGCACCCGGCGAAACATAAACGCACGGACATCGCATAACACTTCGACGCAAAGGGGTACAACAGGTGGGCAGCTGGGGGCCGGGCGAAAAGCGACTAGCCGACGGCAATATCATGACGATACGTGACCGATTCAGCATCTGGACTGGTGACACCCTGTGGCACGGCGAATGTACCGATGGGTGGGTCGGGCGGGAATTTACCGACTACAAAGATGCCGAAAAAGACTACGGTGAACACCACGGCAAGCAACATGGCGGGAAGTAGCGCCGCGCCGAAACATCGATCCTCCGGTACCCGGCCCGGAGGCAAAGTGTCGACAAACTGACAGCTCTGATGTCGCCTGCCCGACAGCGGACAAAGCGATAAGTCGATAAAATTCGTGGTCCAGCGTTCGTTTTCAACGCCAGAGTTCACTCTTACCGGGGCTGCGTACGGGTCCCGGCGAGAGTTGGCTTTCGCTGTTGCCGATGTTGCGAACTGGTCAGCTGGACCCGGGGAGGTAGGCGATGAGCGTGGACGCTGCGGGTGCGTGGACGTCGGCGGGGCAGCTGCGGCAAGCATTCGTCATCCGCAACGCCACGGTAACGGAGTTCGACGAGGCATCGGGCGTGCTGCTAGCCGCCTACCGGGAGTACAAACCGGACCCGCTGCCTCCCGAGTGGGCAGGTGTCTGGGAAACCTACTGGCACGAGATCGGCGCGGTTCACGCGCGCGCGGACGAGGCGCAGCTCATCGTCGCAGCAATCGGTGACCGCATCGCGGGAACGATCACCTTCTACCCCGACGCATCGCGCTCGAAAGTCATCGACTGGCCGGCCGGGTGGGCCGTGATCCGGCTCCTGGGCGTCTCCCCAGCTTGGCGCCGCCGGGGCATCGGCCGGGCACTCACCGAGGAGTGCGTGAACCGGGCTCGGCAGCAAGGAGCACCAGCCGTCGGCCTGCACACGGACTCGCGGATGCCCGTCGCGCAGCGACTGTACGCGCAACTGGGGTTTCGCCGGGCACCCGGACTCGATTACCAGCCTCTGCCCGAAGCGGCTGTCACCGTCATGGGATGGAACCGGGACCTCTGACGGGCTGCTCGCTTCCCACCTCAGCGCAGGCGGCGACGACCTCGTCGTAGAGCTGGTTCATGCCCAGCTCGCGGGCCGTGTTGAAGGCATCGGCGAGCAGCTGCTGGGCTCGCCGATCGTCCGAGGTGGCGCCGCAGCGGGCGAGCATGGCGCCGTAGGCGCCCTGGGCCAGGGCGAGGTAGGGGCGTGCGCCGACCTGCTCAGCGGCCCGGATGGCCACCTCGAAGTGCTGGGCGGCAGCATCGAAGCGGGACAGGCTCGCGGCGAGCATCCCGAGGTAGTAGGCGATGGGACCCATAGGGGCGACGGCGTCCCGCCCCGCCCAGGCCCAGCGGCCTTCGTAGGGACGAACGAGGTCGTAGATGATCGCCCCCTCAGGGATTGGGCTGGCGTGGGCGGCCAGCAGGGTGAGCCCGGCGCCGGCCATACACAGCCAGAACGGGGGCGGGATCTGATCTCGGCCACGCCACACTGCGAGGAACGCCTCTGCGATGCCCGTTCGGTCGCCAGCGAGTACCGAGACGACCATGCTCATCAGCCGGGCGAGTTCAGGTGGATGGTCGCGGGCCGCGGGGGCGAAGTAGGCGGCGGCCTCCTGAGGCCGTCCCTGCCAGGCCCGTAATCCCGTCATCTGGATGTAGTAGGAGATCCGCACGTTGAGGTCGCCCACCTGCTCCCCGAGTGCCATGGAGCGCTGCGCCAATTCCTCGGCGTCGGCGAAGGCGCCGCGCATCATCGCTTGCATCGCGCGGAACATGAACGCGTAGGCGATGAAGTGCGGGTAGCCGGCTCGCCGGGCCAGCGCTTCATACCGGTCGATCTCGCGCTCGCCGCCTCCGATGTCGCCGAGTTCCAGCAGACCCGCCAGCTGCCAAACGTGCCCGGCCAGCTCCAAGGCGAAATCGCCGGCTTGCTGAGCCAACTCGATGATCTCTGCCGAAAGCCTTAGTCGCTCCTCGAGGTTGTCCGGCGCCCAGACCGCCAGGTGGCGGGCGTTGAGCGCGTAGGCCAGCGTCGGACCATCGCCCAGCCGGCGCGCCAGCTCCACGGACGCCCGGCTCAACGAGTCCCTGCGGGCCAGCGAGTCGAACGGCGAGAGGTACAGCGCGGTGGCCAACCGGGCCAGCACCCGGACTTTGAGCAGGGACTGTTGCGCACCGAGCGCCGCCAACGCCTCGTCGAGGATCTCGACTTTGACCGGGTCGTAGGACCAGGCTTCCATGTACGCGCCGCCGTAGCCCACCTCGCCAACCCGCAACGCCGCCTCAGCCAACCGGTCCGAATCCTGGATCTGCCGGGCCAGGAAAGTAGCCGCTTGAAAGGTGGCGCTGGCCTCGGAAACGTGCCCGGCCCACCACTGGGCATCGCCCAGGGCGAGCAGCAGGTCGAAACGCTTGACCGCGGCGGCTGGGTCGATCGCGGCTGCCCGTTCCAGAGCTGCCCGCAGGTTGGGCAGCTCGGTGGCCAGGCGCTGCAGCACCGGGTCGTCTTGGCGGGGGCCCAGCACCACCGGTTCGGCGCGCTCAGCCAGGTCCACATAGTAGGCGAGGTGGCGCTCGCCCACCGCGTCGAGCTCACCGGCTTCGGCCAGCCGCGCGGCGGCGTACTGGCGGACCGTCTCCAGCAGCCCGTACCGCAGCTCGGTCTCATGTTCTGCGCCGCGTTCGGCGACTGTGACCAGGGACTGGTCTACGAGGCCGGTCAGCAGTTCCCGTACCGCGTTGCGGTCGATGTCCGCACCGGCACAGACCTGCTCGGCAGCTTCTAACGTCCAGCCACCAGTGAAGATCGACAAGCGCTCCAGCAGGATCCGCTCGCCATGGCTGAGCAGCTCATAGCTCCAGTCGATGGAGGCCCGCAGGGTCTGCTGACGCGGCGCCGCGGTACGGCTGGCACCGGTGAGCAGGGCGAAGTGATCACCCAGGCGGTCGGCGATCTGCTGGGCCGTGAGCATCCGCATCCGCGCGGCCGCCAGCTCAATGGCCAGCGGGATACCGTCCAGTTCCTGGCAGATCCGGACGATGGCCGGCGCATTCGCCGGGGTGAGCCGGAAGTCGGGACGCACCTGCGCAGCACGGTCCGCAAACAGGCGCCCCGCGTCGGAAGCCAGCAGCGCCTCGACGGGCTCCCGGTAAGCATCGGCGGGAAGCGACATCGAGGGAACCCGCCACGCCGTCTCCCCCGGTACCCCGAGTGGCGCGCGGCTGGTCGCCAGCACCGTCAGCGACGGGCACCCGCGCAGCAGTGCATCGGCCAGCTGCGCACAAGCGCGTAGCAGGTGCTCGCAGTTATCGAGGACCAGCAGCGCCCGGCGCGCGCGCAGGTAGGCGACCAGCGTGTCCAGCGGTCCCTGACCCGGCAGCTCCCGCAGCCCGATGGCCCGGATCACTGCGGCCGGCAGGAGTGCGGCGTCCGGCAACTGCGCCAACTCCACCCACCACCCGCCGTCCAGGTGGCCCGTCAGCGCGGTTGCGGCAGCGTGGCGCGCCAGCCGCGTCTTCCCGCAACCTCCCGCGCCGGTCAGCGTCAACAGCCGCACCTGGCCGAGCAGCTCACCGACCTCTATCAGTTCCGCAGACCGACCAACGAAGCTGGTGACCTCCCCAGGCAGGTTGGTGGACAGGGTGCCCAACGAACGCAACCCCGCAGGCTGGACCGGCAGATCCGGGTGCAGCAGCCCGAACACGTGCTCCGGATGACCGAGATCGCGAAGCCGGTGCACCCCTAGATCGACCAGCTCAACACCCTCGGGAAGCCGATCGGCCACGCGATCCCGGGTCGTTTTGGACAGCAATACCTGACCGCCGTGCGCGAGGGCCCGCAACCGGGCACAGCGGTTGACCGCTGGCCCGACATAATGCACCCCATCACGCAGTTGCGCCTGCGCGGTGTGCAACGCGATCCGCAACCGCAACGACAGACCCTGCGGCCAGCGCTCGGCGGCGAAGGCGCGCTGGATATCCAGCGCCGCGGCCAGCGCGTCACTGGCACAGCCGAACGCGCCCACGGTGCTGTCACCCTCACCCTGCTGCTGAGGCCGCACCCCGGTATGCAGCGTGATCGCTGCATCCAGCAGCTGGTAGTGCCGCCGGATCGCCGCAGCCATCGCCTCAGGCGCGGACTCCCAGAGGAACGTCGAGTTTTCAACGTCCGTCAATAAGAACGTCACCGTGCCGACCGGCAGGCGAGAGGGCGATTGCTCAATACTGCTCCCATCCACTGCGGCACTCCCCACCGCGGCGCGCCGACTACTTCCGCTACAACTCTAGGCTCATGCAGTAGCGCTACTACGACAAAGCGCACACCACATCGGCCGGTCCCGTAGCGCAGATCGCAGCTCACCGGCTCTTCACCCGATCAGACGAAAGCGCAACGTATTTACCGGCCCCCGCCATCCTCTTACCTATGACGACGCAGTAGCTAATGGTCAACGACCGGAGGCGTCCCTAGCCGGATCCACCAAGAGTATACGGAGAGGAACCACGATGGCCACCGCATTAAACCTTACTGCCCCGCTTAAGCAGGATGCAGAATCTCAGCAGCGCTTGCAGCAGCTCGCCGCCGTCTTCGCCGACCAGGTGCAGCCGATGATTGACGCCGTGCTGGCAAAGTCCGAGATCGTGCACTTCGCTCGTATTCTCGTCATCGACAACAAATACATCCAGGTTATCACGGAATTCGACGGGAGCCCTGAAGACTATGCGGACTTTTTCCGCAGAGAACTACCATCGGTCTTCGAGGAGATCTTCTCCTTGGTTGAAGGTGCGCCACCGTGGAGCGAGCTCCAAAACCCCGACAAGTTCGTCGAATTCAGCCGAGAAGTCGACCTGAAGTCATTGGGAACGTCGCCGGGTGGTGAGGACGACCGCGGATACTTGTTCTCGGCGTTCGGAGACACCACCGTACGGGAGATCAAAAAACTGCTAGACGGACAGTCAGCAGTGAGCGCCTGAGTAGGGCACAGTGCAGATCGACCTCAGCGGGGTACAGGCGGTGGTTACCGACTTGTACAGGCGCCCGATTTCTCGCCATCTAATTTTCCGCTTCCCGAAGGGGAAGGGCGGAGCCACATTTATTGAGGGCCTGGCACCGCGCATCACCATGGCGGACGTTGACGTCGATGCAGCACCAGACCCACTCGTCAATATCGGCATCTCCTTCAGCGGATTGAGCGCGCTCGGGGTGGACCCAGCGCTGCTGAAGGAGTTCGACTCAGTTTTTCGGTCGGGGCCCGACGCGTTCGCCCTGGGCGATGCCCCCAATAGCCGCAGCAGCATGGCGAACTGGTGGGAGAATCAGTTCCACACCGAGGACGTGCATTGCATTGTGCACGTTTACGTGCGGTCGGTACAGGCCGCTGAAGACGCGACGCAAATGGTGCGGGACCTGGCTGGGGAGTGCGGCGTCACCGAGCTGGTACCCAGGCGCGACCGCACCATCCTTGAAGGGCGTCTGCTCGGTGGCGGCAAGCTACACTTTGGCTACACTGACGGCATCTCTCATCCCGAGATCTGCTGGAACGACGTTCCCACCAGCCCGGCTCAGGTTAACTTCCGGATATTTTTGCTGGGTTACTCCACGCCAGAGTGCCCCTCGGCGCCCAGCGATGGCCCTGCTGCCGACCTGGCGCGGGGTAGCACCTATGGGGTATTTCGCTGGCTATACCAGGATGTTGCGCGGTTCAACGAGTTTTTGAATACGCAAGCGCCGAAGTTATTCCCGCACTTGGCAACCACCGATGCCGAAGAACTGTTAGCAGCGAAAATGATGGGGCGCTGGCGCGATGGTACGCCGCTTGTTCTGTCACCCGACGGCCCGAGCTCAGAATTATCGAGAAGTAACGATTTCGGCTACGCCACCGAGGACCCCGACGGCCATCGATGTCCGTTTTCAGCCCATATTCGAGTAGTAAATCCGCGCGACACCCCACTCGACGCGGTCGTGGAGGCCAGTGTTCCGGTGGTGCTCCGTCGAGGGACGCCCTACGGGCCTCCGTTGCAAGGTACCGACGACGACGGCACAGATCGCGGAATACTCGGGCTCTTCCTGTGCGCCGATCTGCGTCGACAATTCTACAGGCTGACCGGCTGGGTCAATAAAAACGACTTCAGCCCAGTCTATGACGCTGATCGCCACGCCCAGGACGCATTGGTCGCCAACCGTTCTGTGCGCCTGGCAACCACAGATTTCCAAATCCCAGGAAAGGACGGCGGCGCAACCGCCAAAAAACTTCCAGACTTCGTACATACCAAGGGCACAGTTTTTCTCCTTTATCCGAGCAAGGCAACGCTCGCCGCATTATAGAATCAAGACCAAGGGTAAGGGCTTACGCAGCACGGTGAGCAGGCATTGCTGCTGACCAGACTGTGATTAGGATCGGGATGAAGCGATGAGTTTACTGGTCGTCGGCATGTCCCACCGCACTGCGCCAATTGCGGTACTCGAACGGGCTGTGGTGCCCGTCGCCGATACTGACAAGGTGCTCGGTGAGTTGCTCAACCGGGAACATTTCGCCGAGGCGCTACTACTGACCACGTGCAATCGAGTCGAGATCTACGGGTTCGTTGAAGCGTTCCACGGCGGCCTGGCCGACGCCACTGACGTCCTCGCGGGGCACTCTGGGATGGCCTTAGACCAATTATCTGACTATCTGTATGTCCACTACGAGGCAGCCGCTGTCGAGCACCTATTTTCGGTCGCGGCGGGGCTCGACTCGATGGTTGTTGGGGAATCGCAGATTCTTGGTCAACTTCGTACCGCGTACACCTTTGCTCAGCAGGCGGGCACAGTCGGGCGCACCCTGCATGAGGTCGTGCAACACGGGCTGCGCGTGGGTAAGCGGGTACGCACCGAAACCGCCATAGCCGCGACCGGCGGCTCCGTGGTATCCGAGGCTCTCGCCGGTGCCGCCGCAGTGCTGCGCGCCGCCACCGGAGCCGAGCTGACCCATCGCCGTGCTTTGGTGATTGGCGCGGGCTCGATGGCCGCCTTGGTCGCGGTGCAGTTGCGCCGAGCTGGTGTGTCGGAAATTGTGTTCGCCAATCGAAGCCTGTCCGGTGCGCAACGGCTGGTGATGACGTGCGAGGTCGAAGGCACTCCGGCCCGTGCGGTTGACTTGCAGAGAATCGACGATGTGCTGGCCACCGCTGACGTTGTGATGTGCTGTACAGCTGCGGCCGGAGCGGTGCTTAGCGCGGAACAAATCTACACTGCGCAGCGTCGGCGTCGAGGACCGCTGGTGATCTGCGATCTAGGATTACCCCGCAACGTCGAGCCGATGGCAGGTGACCTCCCCGGCGTCACGCTGCTGGATCTTGCCGTTTTGGCCGGCCGCTTGGAGCAGCGCACGCCTGGGGTTAGGGCAATCAGCGCAGCCCAGCGCCTCGTCAGGCAAGAGGTGGATAGATATGCGCTGGCACAGCGCGCCGCAGATGTCGTCTCGACAGTCGTTGCACTGCGCAAGCGGGCTGCCGAGGTGGCAGACGCGGAGTTGCTACGGCTAGACGGTCGGTTGCCTCATCTCGACGCCGCGGTGCGTGCCGAGTTGGCTCGAACGCTACGGCGGGTCGCGGACAAGCTGGTGCATGTCCCCACGGTGCGGGTCAAACAATTTGCCGAAAGGGGCGATGGTCAGGCCTACGCCAATGCATTGCGAGAACTGTTCCAGCTGAACCCCCAGACCACCACCGCGATCGCGCGGTGTGCCACGTTAACTCTTCCGCAATCCGGTGAAAACCAAGCTGTGGCCCGATCGGCAGCCGTTTAAGTGGCCGGTGCCGGTTTAGCGACACGGCGGATCCTATTATCAGGGACATCCTGACCATCGTTCGCGTCAGCAGCGCATCGGCGACCCTTAAGTTAAGGGTTGTCCCGATGACACCCACCGAACGCTACACGCACACTAAAGCCTGATGGGCAATTCATGGCAACTCTTTGCCATGAAACAACCTGGGGCCCATCTCGAGTATCGTTCGGTAAGGAAGATGAGCATGCCGACCAAGACCTATCCCGACGAAACGATGTCACTGGCAGGTCCGGACGCACATGCCGATAACGCCAATGCCGGCATTGCATATCAAGAAAGCCGGATCACGCCGAGGCTGTTCGATGTGATCGACACCTGGGAAGGCCTCATCCACCGCTGGGTGATGCGCTGCAGCATGACCGCGTTGCGCATCAGCATGGGGCTGGTGGCTTTAGGATTTGGTGTCCTGAAGTACTTCCCAGGTGTCAGTCCAGCTGAGGATCTCGTCCTGACTCTCGTGCGAACCCTGACCTTTGGGCTGGTGCCGGCTGTAGTGCCCTATGGCATTCTCTCCGATGTCCCTGGCTGGGAACGGACGAACTCGACGTGGGAGTTAGTGCCGATCGGTGAAGTGGGCAGCTACGGTCGACGCGGGTAGGACTGTGTTGTATACAGCGGCGTCGGCGATGTTGCCCGCATAGAAAGTAGCTCCGGTTTGTAGTGCCCCGATGCGCAATCCAGGGGCAGAGATGAGACGTTGCGTGCCACCATGGCCAGTAGCCACTGGCGCGCCGTCGATGTAGAGCGTCATCTCACCGGTGGCAATCGCGCGGGTGAACACCACGTGATGCCAGGCACCGTCGTTGAGCCCGGTGCCCGAGTGGATGGAGGTGTCGGGGTTGCCGGTGCCGGCCCAGACCTGTCCGGCGGCATCCAGGGAGGTACCGAAGTCATCGGCGACGCCAGCGACCTCGGCATCGAGGAGGCCAGCCGCCTGCCACCATTGCGCTACGCCGGTACCCACCCCGCCACCATGGGTGGCGAACCAGAACTCCAGGCTGAAATCGTCCCGGATATCGCGGGGCAGCAGGACATACTGGTTTACCCCGTCGAAGGTGACCGAAGTGGCCTCTCCGGGACCCGGCGTGCCAAGGTGCGGGTGGTTGTAGTAGCTGCCGTGGTGGTCCCCGACAATGTCGAAGGCCACGGTTCCCTTAGTTTCAGCCAGCGGCCAGTACGCGACCAGTCCAGCGGTGCCCAAAACAGCTTGGGTGTATGCGCCCGACGGCATGGCAGCGGTAGGCGCCCCGACCAGATGGATCCAGCGGGCTACTGACGGTACTCGATCTTGGTCCGTGAGGAAGAGCATGTACCAACCGGGTGGCGCAATGTTGGGCTCGTCGGTGACGTGGACCTGCACCATGCCGTCGCCCCGGGTGGTAATCGGCAGATCCACCAGCCGCTGAGTCGTATTGAACGAATGCGTTGTCGCGCCCGGCCGAATAAGGCTGACCCACCGGATGGTGCTGGCATCGGGAGTAGCGATGGTGACGGTTTGCCCGTAGCGCCACTCGGTGATGACCGTGCTGATCGTCGGGCGCGTGCCCCGGAAAAGATACGGCGGCGAATAAACCTCTAATCTCAGTTCCTCGTTAGGGTCTGGTGGTTCCCAATTCACCTGGTTGCCCCGGTTCGGATTGCCGCTGGCAGTGATAACCCGCCCGTCGGGCAGTAACAGCGCCACCGAGTGGTACATGCGTGTCACTGACGCTTCCGCAAGCTGTCTCCAACCGAGCTCCGGATGCTCTGGATCGAAGATCTCAGCGTGGTTGGTCGCCTCCGCTTTCTCTTCGTCGCGCTGCGACCCGCCGGTCACGAGGATCGTGCGGTCAGGCAGCAGCGTGGCGTTGGGGTGCTTGCGTGGCGAGTTCAGTGCCGCGGCCGGCTGGTAGGCCGGCGTTGGTTGGGTGAAGTCGACAAGGTCGACGTTGGCGATTGCCTCACCCTTGCCCGGCGCGCCACCGATGATCATCACTTTTTGGGTCTGGGCAGGTGGGAGCAGCACGCTGGCGCACTGGTCGCGAGCATCCAACCGGGAAATACCGGCTATCGGGGTTACGGTGGCCGGGCTGCGAGTCAGATCGAGCCGCAGTGGAGCCGCGGGTCCGTCGTCCATGTGGCCGCCGGCGTAGCACACCGATCCATTGGCCAGCAGGTACAAATGGGCGTACAGCGGCAGGCCGCCGAAACCCGGAGGCATCTGGAGCTGCTGCCAGAAGTCAGCGGCCGGGAAGAAACTTTCCAGCGTGGCGTTGGGTTTGCCCGCGCCCTTTTCATCCAATCCCGCGGCGGCCAGAACCCGCCCATCCCCCAACGTGATGACACTGGGATACCAGCGGCCGCGAGCCATCGGTCGCACGACTGACCATTGCTGGGAAACTGGGCTGAAGACCAGCGTGTCGGGCCGACCCGCGAACGCCCTTCCGTTGCCATCGTAGGCAAGCGTGCCGCCGGTCGATAAGATTCGACCATCAGCTAGCACCGTCTCCCCGCCACAGAATAAGTCCAACACTTTGTGCTGCGCATCACGAGGTGTTGCAGGGTGGAAAAAATTCGTGTCCTGGCCCGGCGCGGGGCTGGTGGTCGGATCCCACACCACACTCGTCCAGAAACTCAAAGCGGTGTTGCCGAAATTAGGATCCGCAAAACGGACGGAGCTGTTACCCGAACCGGCCGCAAAAAGCACCTTTCCGTTAGCCAGCAGCACTGCGTGCACTGCCAGGAGCTCTGAGTCGAACGGCAGCACCTGCCAACTGCCCTGGAGCGCTGGATTCGTTTGGACAGATGTCACCGTTGCATTGATCGCAGTAGCGGTAGGCCGGACAACTTTGGACGTGGAGGTTTGGTTCGAAACGTCGGTCATAGCGGTTATCACCTCGCGCAGGCGGCGTCAGGGTCGGATCCGGCCCAGCTGGTAGAGGTCGCCACGCGGGTCACTGATACATCCGGACGGAAATCAGCCAGGTTGGCGATGTCAGGCCACATCGAGGAGGGCGCGTCCTCGATGATCACTAGCCAGCTCGACCTTCCCGCCCGCCCAAAGCGGTGGACCAAGCTCGTCTTCGGTTGCTCGACTGCCCCACCGGGGATCCTGATCGCTATGGCGCCGTGCGTGACACCTGGACACTTGTCGACTGCTCTTGCCTGTCCGACAACGGCATCACGGGCAGCAGTCCTCACGGAGTTGTCATACCAGGGCCGTTGAGCACTGGATCCGCGGGAAAACCGGCCGTGGGAGCTAAGCCCGCGCGGATGGCAGGTCAAGCTTTTTGCCCGCGGGTCGGCGCCTCAGGTTGCCGTCTTGGCGATCAGCACTTCCCCTTCGAGTCCGTCGGGGTCGCGGAAAAAGATGCTGTGGACCGCGCCGAAGTCGTTGATCGTGCCATCGCTGGCTGCGTTATCGATCAGCCGTTGCCGGATCGTGGCGAAGGCCTCGGGTGAGGCGGCTTGCAGGCCGAAGTGATCGATGCGGCCTCGTCCCCACATGGGCGTCTGACGCTCGGCTTCGGTATTGCCCTCAATCACGAAGATGTTCAGCATGGTATGTGGGCCGATCCGGATGACGGTCATTGTCTCCTTGCCGTCCTGCCCGTGAGCCCGCGTGGGCCCGACGTCAGCGTCGAACACCTCGGCGTAGAACCGGCTCAAGCGGGCAGCGTCCTTGGAAATCCAAGCAATGTGGTTGATCCCATCGAGCAACATGATGTTCTCCTAATCCATGACCAGCGCTGTCGGCGGAGCTGTCTTAGATCCGCCGTGCCCGGGCCAGCCAAGCAGGCAGGTCAACTAGCTCGCCGATGCGACGGTTGAGCGCCACGGCGTGCTCGTCGCGGACAATGACGCCCCGATATTGCGCGGTGCTTAAATCTTCCAATACCCATCCCTGATGGAAGGCATCGCGGATCACGGTGTCACTGACCTGCGGTCCGAAGCCGGGCCCAGTATCTGCCAGCGCAAGAACATGCACGGCAGCACCGGGCCGGCAGGCGCGGTGCAGGCTCTTCACGTACCGGGCGCGGTCGTCGGCGTCAAAGATGTGGAACAACGCGCTATCAATGACGGTGTCATAAGTTACGTCGTCGGTGAGCGCGAGAGCATCACCGACCTCAAAACGGGCGGCGACATCGTGCGCGGCGGCGTTGGCGCGGGCCTGCTCGATCGCCCGGGGCGAGGAGTCCAGGCCAAAGACGTCATAGCCACGCGCGGTCAGGTAGATAGTGTGCTCGCCAGTACCGCACCCGGCGTCGAGCACCGTGCCTCGGATCCAACCCTGGCGTTCCAGGGTGACGATGGCCGGTTGTGGTTCGCCGATCACCCAGGGGGCGGTACCAGTCGTGTACGCCTCATCGAAGACCGACAGCGAGGGCGTGGGCAGCTTGGGAACGACCATATCCCCACCGTACCGAGCTTATCCACCGCGTTCTCGATGCAGACCGCAGAAAACAGGCCCGAAAACAGCAGTCTCATCCAGAACGTGAGCAGGGATGAAACTGAGATTACTGTCTCGGCGAGGATGCTTCGGCTGGCGTTGTGGGCATCGTCAAGCGGATGAGGTATTCCAGTAGCGTAATGAGCACCTGCTTGCTTGACTCCCGTCTGCGTACGTCGCACATCACGGTCGGGATCGCATTGTCGATACCCAGGGCTTCCTGAACCTCATGAGGTTCATAGACTGGTGCGGTGTCAAAGCAATTGACTGCTACCATGAACGGAATTTTTCTACGTTCGAAGAAGTCTACCGCGGCAAAGCAACTTTCCAGCCGTCGGGTGTCCGCGAGGACGACCGCGCCGAGCGCCTCGTAGGCGAGTTCATCCCACATGAACCAGAAGCGCTCCTGACCGGGGGTTCCGAACAGGTAGAGGATAAGGTCGGCATTGATCGTGATCCGGCCAAAGTCCAGGGCGACCGTCGTTGTGGTCTTGTGCTCGATGCCCGACAGATCGTCCACAGCGGAGCTCAGTTCGCTGAGCATTTCTTCAGTGCGCAATGGGCGGATCTCGCTGACCGACCCCACCATAGTCGTCTTGCCTACACCAAGTCCACCTGCGATCAAAATTTTGACCGCTCTGGCTGACAGTGTGTGGGTCATCGGCGTGTCAGAGCTTACGGATGCCATCGAGAACCGCCTGGAGTAGTTCCATTTGGGGGATTTCTGATGTTCGCGGCGGGGACCGGAAAATAATGAGTCCCCAATCAATGAGATCACTGAGCAATACCTTGACCACTCCGAGCGGTAGGGTCAAAGTAGCGGATACCTCAGCGACCGACAACGGGCGTCGGCACATCTGTAGGATGTGGGCGTATTCCCGGTCCACGTTCACGTGGCGGTCTGTACTCACGGCAACAACGAGCGTCGTCATCTCGAGGTCGTGACGAGTCGGTCGGGTCCGACCGCGGGCGACCGCATAAGGTCGAACCAGAGGACCTGCGTCCTCATCGAACCAAAACTCGTTTTCCATCTTCATGATGCGTGGGCACCACACGTCTCGTCGGGGTTAGCCGTCCGTGGCGCCGCTGACAAGTATGTGCCGACTCTTTTGAGAAGAATATTCATCTCGTAAGCAATCAGGCCGAGGTCAGCCTTATCAGAAGCCAGCACGGCAAGACAAGCACCTCGCCCCGCAGCGGTAACGATCAAGAACACATTATCCATCTCGACCAGTGTCTGCCGGACTCCCCCACCTTCGAAGTGCCGGGCAGCACCACGGGCTAAGCCCTGAAACGCCGACGCTACCGCCGAAAGGTGTTCAGCATCCTCAACGGACACGCTACTCGATCGGCCAACGAGCAAACCGTCGGCAGAAAGCACCACTACGCGATCAGC
>DASQVU010000222.1:0-4809 GCA_035640615.1 Pseudonocardiaceae bacterium | reverse complement strand
TGCACCTCCGGTGCTCGTGAGTGCGTAACAGCGTTGACACTGTTACGCACTCACGAGTGCGCCAGCTCAAACGGTCCAAGTCTGCATGATCAGCGCGTTCTGCCGGCGCGCGGTCAGCACTGAATCCAGCACGTCGAGCGGGTTGATGGGCTTCACACCCTCCATCATGTCGATCTCGCGCATGCCGTAGAGCGCCGCAGCAGAGAACCGGCAGGCATAGACATGCCCGCCCTCGTTCATGAACGTCTGCAGCTGCTTGTTGTAGCCCAGCGCGCCGGGGAAGGGCTCGTCGCCGACCTTCGGGTAACCACGGGTGGCCGCGGCCATCAGCGAGCCCGGACCGAACAGGACCAGGTGGGTGTCGAAACCTTTACGGTTGATCCGAGTTGCCGTCAGCATGTTGACCAGACCCACCGAGCCCTCGAACGGCACGGTGTGCATGAGGATGTACGCCTTCTCACCCGGCTCGGCTTGGATGTCCTCGAAGACCTTCTCCTCGTAGTCGACGATCGCGTCGCCCTTTTGGACCCTCTCACCCACGATCTGTGCCACCGTGAGACTTCCTTTCCTATCTGGTTGGTTTCCTTCGACGGTCGAACCGTCAGGTCTCCTTCGCGGTCGAACCGTCAGGGCTCCTTCGGGGATCTGGCGATCACACCGCGGGGTTGCGTGGCCGGGGAGGTGGCCCCCACTGCTGGCGATGGCTGCCCGGAATCGACTGCATGATCCGGTGCCGCACCGGCCACGGCAGCGCCCGGTAAACGGGGGCGAACAGCCGTAGCCAGAACAGCTCCGCCAGACCGTGTGGGGGGCGCGGAGCTGGCGCCCCGTGCCGCCGCGCCACCTGCTCGTGCGCGGCGATCATCAAGTAATGCTCGGAGTTGCGGCGTAGCCACCGGGACAGCGACATCTCAGCCCTTCTGCTGGGGCTTCTTGAGTGCGTCAAGGCCGTTCTGGGCGGCCAGCACGATCGGCTCATTGAGCGCCCCAATGGCCGGTGAGTACACGTTCTCCATGGTCGCGAGGTCATGGAAGGTGAAGCCGAACTTGACCGCCATGGCGAGGAAGTCGGCGCGCTCCTTGATCCCCTCCTGGCCGACCATCTGGGCGCCGATCAACCGCAAGCTGCCCGGTTCGGCGAGCAGCTTCACCTTGACCGGCTTGACGCCGGGGTAGTACCTGGCCCGCGAGATGCCCTGGGCAGCTCCGACCACGTACGGGATGCCCAGCGCGGTGGCGGTGGTCTCACCGAAGGATGCGCCGCCGATCACCCACTTGCCGGCCGGGGTACCCCAGGGCACGTAGACAGCGCGGTAGGCCCGGTTGCCGCCACCGGCGTTGGTGCCGGCCACCTTGCCCTGAGCGTAGGCGTGGCTGCCGGTCAGCCCTTGCAGCGGGACGCGGGTCAGCCCGTGCGGGATCTCGGCGCAGTCGCCGGCGGCGAACACGTCCGGCGCCGAGGTGGCCATGCGCGCGTCGACGATGATGCCGCCGGTCGAGCCGAGCTTGATACCGGCCTTCGCGGCGAGGGCAGTGTTCGGCTCCTTGTGGGTGCACACCACGACGATGTCGGCAGCCAGCTCGCCCGCCGAAGTTTGCACGGCCCGAACATGACCATCGTCATCACCCAGGAAAGCCTGCAAGGTGGTGTTGTAGTGCGTGATGACGCCCAGCTCGTTCCAGGACTGTTCGACCGGCGCCATGATGTCCGGGTCGACCATTTCGGCCAGCGGCCAGGGGTGGGGGTCGACGAGATGCGTCTCGATGCCACGGTGGCCCAGCGCGGTGACCATTTCCACGCCTAGTGGGGAGGCTTCGACCACGACGGCCTTGCGTACTTCATCGAGGACCTTGTCCCACTCGATGGCCTCGCGAATGTTCTTGACGTAGTACAGGCCTGCCAGATCCCCACCGGGCACCGCGGGATCGGCGTAGTTGAAGCCGGTCGCGAGCACCACGGTGTCGTAGCCGACATCACCCTCACCAACCACCGAGACGACCTTTCGGCCGGTGTCTAGCCCGCTGACCGCGGTGCTGTAGTGCACGTCGATACCCGCGTCGACGTAGGCCTGCTTGCCGGCCAAAAACAGTCGCTCAAAGTCGGGGATTTCCCTACCGTGCACGTATGGGATGCCGCAGGGGCTGTAGGCGACGTCCTCGTACTCGGTGTAGACGACGACGTCAGCGCCTGGATCGGCCGCCTTGACGCCACCCGCGGCGCCCAAGCCAGCCGCCCCGCCACCAATGATCACTGTCCTGCGCGGCACGAACAGCCCTTCTTCCGGGCGTTTACCATGAGGCTCGCCCAAGCGCCATCACATACACAATAAGTGATACCCGTTTATCATACTGAACGCAGTGTGACTGTCAAGGAGATCACCCATGGCAAGCTCGGCGGCCGCAGGGGCGAGCGAGGGCGCCAGTGCCGCGGCGGAGTGGGAACCGATCGTCGGGGCCATCGGGCCCAAGGTGCGTGAGCTGCGCCAGCAGCTCGGGCTGTCGCTGCAGCAGCTAGCCAGCCGGGCCGGCGTGTCCGCGGCCGCGATTCACAAAGTGGAACGCAACGACATGGTTCCGACGATCACCACGCTGCTCAAGCTGGCCACCGCACTGGGCCGCCCGATCGGGCATTTTGTGGATGCCCCGCCCGGTCCGCAGCAGGTGGCCGCGCACACTCCAGCTGCGCAGCGCCCGGTGCTGGTTTCGGCTGTTCCCGGAGTCGAGCTGGCCGCGATCGGCGGGTCACCAGAGCGTTTCCGGACCGCCGGCGAGGTGGCCACGCTGGCACCAGGCGCCGAGTTCGGCACCGACCTGCTCCCTCACCCGGGGGAGGAGCTGCTGTTCGTGCTCGACGGCACGCTCTCCGTCGAGGTTGCCAGTGAGAGCTACACGCTGCGCCGGGGAGACGCGCTGCACTACCCGACCGGCCACCGTTATCGCTGGTCCAACCCAGGACGCCGGCCAACCCGGGTGGTCAGGTACATCCTGCGCACCCCTAACGCCTAACCCGGCGTGTCGCGCTTCCGTGCCCGGTGTGTCGGTCCCCTGGGCCCGACGGGCTGTGCATGACAGCGCGACACGCGGGTGGGGGCCGGACGGGGCTAGCGGGCTAGAGACGGGCGGCTAGGGCGGTCAGCCCTGCGGTGAAGCACTCCAAGGGAGCGGTAGCCACCCCGGCGCCGATCTGCCCGGCACCCGAGGACGAGTGCAGGATGCCGGTAGTGATCTGGGGGGTGATGCCAAGCTCCACCACGCGGCGCACGTCCACGCCGACCGGGGTGCCGGTGAAGTCCAGCAGCGGCAACTTGAAGCGGCTACTGGTGCCGGCGCAGATCCGCCGGAACCCCTCGGTGGTGCGCCGCCCGTCGGCCATCGAGCCGCCCAGGAACGCCGCCACGGCCGGCGAGCCGGCGGCCGCCGGGCCACCCAGCCCGACCAGCTCGAGCACCGCGGAGTCCCCGATGTCCGGGGCAGCGTCATCGGGCCCGTAGCCGGAGTAGTACAGCGCATCCGTGATCGGCGGGGCCTGGGTGATGTGCCAGTCCGGCGAGCCGGCGAGTTTGATCCCGAACGTGGTGCCGTTGCGGGACATGGCGGTGACGATGCTCGAGCCGCTGACCTGCTCGGCCCACAGGGTCAGGGCCTTGGCCGCGGCCATCGCCAAGGTCAGGAAAAACAGGTGGTTACCGGACAGGAAGCGGGCCATCAGGTCTCGGTACTGCTCCGGCAGCTCGGCGAGCTGGGGCAGCCAGGTCCGGACCAGCAGGTTGGTCGCGGCCTGCGTGCGCATGTGCAGGTCGTCGCCCATGGCGACGCCCTGCGCGGCCAGGTTGAGGATGTCCAGCGGTCCGGCCGAGCCCAGCAGCTGGCGCAACGCAGGGCCGGCGACATCGCGCAGGAAACGCAGCCGCTCGATCGCCGCGTCGGTGTCCCGGCCGAACCACGGCACGTCGCCCGGCCCCTGGCTGAGCGGCGCGTAGGCGCGGGTGCCGCCCTGCTCGTCGGTCACCACGAAGACCGGCGCGCTCGGACCGATCGCGGTGGCCATCGGCACCACGGCCTGGTGAGAGTTGGCCGGCTGCAGCGCCACCTCACCGCTGGCCAGCAGCCGGTGCGCCGCCTCGACGTCGGCCGCCCAGCCCTCGGCGACCACGGCGGCCCGCATCGAACGGCGCAGCGGGTCGCAAACCTGCTCGAAGTCAATCGCGGGCCCGCAGTGCACCAGGGTGCGGCCGGTCACCTCGGGCATGGCCTGCGCCACCGTGGACACCTCAACCAGCTGCGGTTTACCGGCATCCAGCCGCCGCACCACCTCGGCATTGGCTTCCTCCACTCCGGGCCCCAGGTCGCCGTAGAGCCGGCTGAGCACGGCCACCAGGTCCAGGTCACCGCCGGCGGGAATGTGCCAGTCGACCTGTTGCACCGGGACTTCCTGGGCGCGAAGCGCCTCGGCGAACATGGGCAGCCCGACATTGATCACGCTGATCTGCTCGGGTAGCGCACTCACGACTCACTCTCCTGGTCGGCGGCGGCCCTGGCCTTCGCCAGCAGCGCGCGTTCGGCGCGGTCATAGGCTGCGTTGCGCTCGCCGACGGCGGCGTCCAGCTCGTCAACCGAAGCTCGCAGATTTTCGATCATGCTGTGCACCGCCGCAGGGGCGGCGCCACCCTGGGCCTGCCGGGAGAGCACGATCTGCCAGGGATCGAGCACTTCGGACAGGTTGGCACCGGCGAGGCCCCAGGGCTGCCCGGTGTACTCGCGGGCAGCCTTGTCGATCATCTCGCCGGTGATCTTCATGCCGGGGATGCC
>DASQVU010000221.1:0-6146 GCA_035640615.1 Pseudonocardiaceae bacterium | reverse complement strand
TGGTGCAGCTCGGGGCAAGGATGGCTTTGTACTGCGTCTGGTTCATGTTCTGCTTTGTCACCACGTACACGCCGGTGTCCTCGTTGCTCACGGAGATGCCCTTGCGGATGTGCTCGGTCATGGCGATCACCGAGTCGAAGCCCATCCGGAACGGGTTCTGCACAACCAGCGCGGTGATCGACCCCGACGTGACGCCGTTGACCTCGTCCGGTGACGCGTCCCAACCGATCAATTTGATCTTCCCAGCTTTACCTGCTTGGGTCAGGGCGTTCGTGGCGCCCACCACGCCGGGCTCGTTCGCCGCAAAGATCCCGTCCAGGTCGGGATTGGCGGTCAGGATGTTCTCGGTGACCGACAGTGCGGTATTGGGGTCGCTGTTGCTGGACTGCTCGGCTACCAGCATCAGGTTGGGGTGCTTGGCGAGTCCCTCTTTGAAACCCTTGGTGCGCTGGTCGTTGGTCAGCGTGCCGGGCTGAAACGGGATGAAGGCGATCTTGTGCACACCTGGACCCAGCGCATCTGCGAGCAGGTCCGCCGCCTTCCGGGCGGCCGCGACATTGTCCGTGGCGAACACCGGCACGTTGGCCGGCTGCGGGTTCGTGCCGGAGTCGATATTAATTACTGGTACGTTCCGGCTCAGAGCGTCCTGGGTCACCTGGGCGAGAACCTTCGCGTCAGTGGCCGCATAGACGAGCCCATTCACCTGCCGGGTCAAGAAGTTCTGCAGCAGGTTGACCTGGCCAGTGACGTCGGTCTCCGCCGTTACGCCGTCCCACTGCACCTTCACATCAGTCATCTTCGACGCCGCGCACTGCGCACCTTTGCGGACGCTGTCCCAGAAGTCGAATCCGACTGCCTTGGGCACGACGGCGAGGGTAAGTGGACCGCTCGCCTTGACCTTCGGACCGCCGGAAGCGCCCGAACCGGGCCCGGTGGCTGCCGAACAACCCATGCCCAGCATGAACACGGCGGCCGCCCAGGCCGCGGACACCGACAGCCGGATACGCATGGCGCCTACCTTTCTGGTGCACTCATCGAGGGGAAGCAGCCCGCCGTCGCCGGTACTGATCCCAGAACACCGCAATCCAAATAATCACGCCGATGATGACCTGCTGGTAAAAGGTATTGATGTCCAACAGTACGGACCCGTTGCGGATCAATGCGATCAACAGGGCGCCGAGAAGAGTTCCGATGACCGTTCCCTCGCCGCCGAAGAGGCTGGCGCCGCCGATCACGGTAGCGGCAATCACGTCCAGCTCGAGCCCGATGCCAAAGTTCGGTTGGCCGGAATCGACCCGAGAGGCGGCGATCATCCCGGCAATACCTGCCAGGGTGCCAGAAATGATGTAGACGATCGATAGGTAACGTTTGACGGGAATGCCCGAGAGTCGCGCGGCTTCGACATTCGAACCCATGGCGTAGGCATACCGTCCAAGTTTGGTCCGGGTGAGCACAAAATGGCCGGCCAACGCCACGATGACGAGAGCCAGAATGGGGATCGGCAGGGCACCGAGCCTTCCCTGCCCGAGCAGTTTGAACTCCGGTGGCGCACCGGAGACGGCGACGGAACCGGTCACGATGTAGACCAGCCCGCGAGCCACGCTCAGCATGCCCAGCGTCGCGATGAACGGTGCCATGCCCGCCCGCGTCACCAGCACGCCGTTGACCATGCCGGCAACTGCACCGGCCGCCGCACCGCCGACGATTGCTAGCGGCACCGGGACGCCATACTCGACCACTAGCAGGGCACCGAGCACTCCTGCAAGGGCGGCCACCGAGCCGACGGACAGATCGATGCCAGCAGTGATGATGACCACGGTCATGCCGATCGCGATGATCGCCACCACCGCAGACTGGACGCCAATGTTGATCAAGTTGGTGGCACTCAAGAAGGCGTCAGACGCGAACGACAGGAAACCGAACAGCACTAGCACGGCGCCGGCCGCAGCCAGCTGGGATACCGCGGAACGGACCCGGTCGCGCCATGCGTCGGGCCACGGAACGCGGCGCGGGTGGAATCCCATCGATCCTGCCTCCCCGGTCAGCACTGCGACCCAGGTCCCGTGCCGGTAGCCAACTGCATGATCCCCTCTTCGGAGAAGTGCTCACGGGCCAGCTCGCCGGCGATCCGTCCGGCGCGCAGGACCACGATTCGATCACACATGTTCATCAGCTCCGGCAGGTAGGAGCTGATGAGGACAATCCCACGCCCTTCGGCAGCAAGCCGCACGATCAGTTCGAAGATCTCCGCCTTGGCGGCCACATCGACTCCGCGGGCCGGCTCATCGAAGAACAGCACCTGGCTGCGAGTCTCCAACCACTTCGCCACCACGACCTTCTGCTGGTTACCCCCGGACAGCAGGCGGACCAGGGTCTTGATCGACGGCGTCTTGATGCCGAGCTGGTCTCGCCGGCATATCGCGATTCTTCGCTCGGCCCGCAAGTTGATGACCCCGAAGCGATGCGGAACGTTCGCCAAGGTGATGTTCTGATCAACGGGCAGTGCCATCGCCAGCCCCTCGAGCTGGCGATCCTCCGTCAGATAGCCAAGCCCCGCCGCGATGCCCTGCCGGGCAGAGCGGAGGTGGAGTTCGCGGCCGCGCAGGATGACGCGCCCCGCATCCGGGGGATCCGCGCCGAAGACGGTTCGGGCAAGCTCGGTACGGCCCGCCCCGACCAAGCCGGCGAGCCCGACAATCTCGCCGGCGCGAACGTCGACATGGCAGTCCACGAGGTCGACGACCTTGCCTCGCCGGCAGATGCCCTCCGCAGTGAGCAGGACCGGCCCGATCTCAACTTCCCGTTTGGGGTAGAGGTCTTCGATCTCGCGACCGACCATGAGCTGGACCAGGCGTTGCGGTGACGCTTCCGCTGCTGGCAGGGTCTGGACGACCCTGCCATCGCGGAGCACGGTGACCCGGTCGGCGAGGCGGGCCACCTCCTCGAGACGGTGGGAGATGTAGACCACCGCGATCCCGCGCGCCCGCAGCCTCGCGATCACCCTGAACAGGTCGCCGATCTCAGCCTCGGTGAGCATGGCGGTTGGCTCATCCATGATCACCACCCGCGGATTGCCGTGCAGCGCTTTGGCGATCTCCACCCGCTGGCGATCGGCCACCGGAAGCGTGCCGACCAGGCGCTCCGGATCCACCGCCAGGTTCACCCGGGCCAGCAACTCGCCAGCGCGATTGCGGTCGGCTCGGCGAGCCAGCACGCCGCAGCGGCTGGACTCGTCGCCCAAGCAGAGGTTTTCCGCCACCGACAGGTGCGGCGCAAGCGCCAACTCCTGGTGCACCATCGATACACCCAGCACCAGCTGGGCGAACCGCGGACCACGGACCGCCACCGGCTCGCCGTGTACGAGCACCGCCCCCTCATCCGGTCGCTCAACCTGGGCCAGCAGCTTCATCAAGGTCGACTTGCCCGCACCGTTCTCACCGACGATGACATGAACCTCGCCGGGCAGGACCGCCAAGCTGACCCGGTCAACCGCGAGCACCCCTGGATAGCGTTTGGAAACCCCGCGCGTCTCCAACACCGGTTCGATCATGGGGTCTTAACGCCGTGCTGGCTCCGTTGGAAGAGCATGAACAACCAGAGCAGCGAGGGAATGAGCAGCGCGGCGCCGGCGGCCAGGGCGATAAGCGTTGCCCAGAGCACGTCCGGATTCGCCGCGCCGGCTGCGATCGTGATATTCGCCCTAGCCGGAGGTGGGAGCAGGTAGGGGTACTGGGCCAGCGCCCAGCCCCATACCACGGCGGTGACTGCCAGTGCTGCGGTGATGCGCACCAGCAGGTAGCGGCGCCGCAGCACTAGCAGTAGGGATGCCACGCCCGCGATGCCGGAGCTGATGACCAACGGAAGTGCGCGGTGGGTCAGGCCGTCGAATAGTTGGGGCGCGTCGGCGTGCAGCACCGCGATCCCGCCCAAGGCGACGGCACCGAGCACCAGGCCGGTGACCAGTGCTCGACGCCGGAACGCCTCGGCCAGCTGGTGCTCAACTTCGCGGCGGGCGTCGGCGCACAGGTAGGTGGCCGCCAGGTAGGCGGCCGCGCCGACGGCGAGTGTGCCGGCGAGCACCGAGGTGGGATTCCACCAACTGGTGAGCAGATTCCCCGCGGCGAGCCCCAACGGAACGCGCCCGGAGGCGATCCCGCCGGCCACGGTGCCCAGGAAGAACGGGGTGAGCACCGAGGACAGCGCGAACGCGGCGCCGAAGAGGCGTTGCTGGCCGAGCTGGTCGCTGGCCTTGCGGAAGGCGAAAGCTGCGCCTCGCGCAATGATGCCCAGCGCCGCCAACGTCAGGGGTATGTACAAGGTGGACATCACGGCGGCGAATACGGTGGGGAACGCCGTCCACAGCAGCACGATCACGAAGATGAGCCAGACGTGGTTGGCCTCCCAGACCGGTCCGATGGAGTGCTCGATCAGGTCGCGCTGCGGGCGCCCGCGGTGGGTTCCGCCGGCGAACAGATCCCAGAAGCCGCCGCCGAAGTCGGCTCCCGCCAGCAGCACGTAGAGCGTCAAGCCGATCCACAGCACGGTGATCGACCATTGCGCGAGGCTCACCACGCACCTCCAAGCTCCGCGTCGACCTCCTGCGGAGCGGCGAGCTGGTGATAGCGAGCCATCCGGCGCAGGACGTAGACGGTGCCGATGGTCATCACGAGGTAGACCACCAGCACCGCCACCAGACCTGTGAGCAACCCGGGGGCGGGGTTGACCGCGTCCGCAGTTCTCATCTGGCCCCACACGATCCACGGTTGCCGGCCGACCTCCGTGGTGACCCAACCGGCCTCGAGAGCGCAGCAGGCGGCGATACCGCTCAGGCTGGCGGTGCGTAGAAACCAGGGGGAGCGGGGCAGCTCGCGGCGCCGCCACCAGCTCACCCCGAGCCACAGCCCCAGCACCAGCAGCCCGAACCCGAGCCCCACCATCACGTCGAAGGATAGGTGCACGATTCCCACCGGCGGGCGGTCGGCGACGGGCACCCGGTCCAACCCGATGATCAACGTGTTCGGGCTGTAGCCCACTAGCAGGGACAGCCCGTTGGGGATCTCCAGTCCGTAGCGCAACTGCTCACCGATCGGGACACCGGCCACCGTCAGTGGAATGTGCGAGCCGGTGTGGTAGACGCCCTCGATGGCGGCCAGCTTGGTGGTCTGGTAGCTGGCCAAAAACCGGGCTGCGTAATCGCCCACGGCGATCTGCACCGGGGTGATGACGGCGGCGGCGGTGAACGAGACCAGGAACCCGAGCCGGTGATAGCGGTCGCGACGGCCCCGCAGCAGGGCCACGGCATAGACACTGGCGATGACGAATCCGCTGACCATGAACGCGGCCAGGAGCATGTGGATGGTCTGCGGCGGGGTGGCCGGGTTGAACATCGCCGCCCACGGGTCGACTGCGGTGACGGTGCCGTTAGTGAGGTCGAACCCGCGGGGTTGGTTCATCCAGGCATTGGCCGTAACCACGAAAAACGCCGACGCCACCCCCGCGAGCACGATCGGAATACCGGACAGCAGGTGCTGGCGTGGCGGTAGCCGATCCCAGGCGTACAGGTAAATACCCAGAAAGATCGCCTCGATGAAAAATGCGATCCCCTCCATCGCGAACGGTAACCCGATGACCTGGCCATAGCGGCTCATCATGGCCGGCCACAGCAGTCCCATCTCGAAGCTGAGAATCGTCCCGGACACCGCACCCACAGCGAACAGCACACCCATCGCCTTCGCCCACCGCCGGGCGAGTAGCTGGTAGGCGGGCTCGCCGGTGCGCCAGCCCCGCCACTCGACGAACAGGGTCAGCGCAGGCATCCCCACGCCCAGGCACGCCAGGATGATGTGCCACCCCAGCGAGATTCCCATCTGCTGCCGGGCAGCAAACAAATCGATCGGAGAGGCAGCGGCTGCGATCATGTGTCGATGCGAGTCGTTTCTGGTTGGAGTCGCTCACCCAGATATTCAATCCATGCGGTCTTCATGCATGGGTAATGCTTGCTCGCCTCGGCGAGATCCATGAATCCGATGATGGTGTTGGCGAAGAAGTCAGACAGCTGCGCACTGGCGATCTGACCGGACTCGTCGAAAGCCTGATGGGCCTGCGCGAGCGAAAACATGTCCGGGTAGATTCGCGCGCCCAGGTGC
>DASQVU010000220.1:0-2276 GCA_035640615.1 Pseudonocardiaceae bacterium | reverse complement strand
AGGATATTCAGCTCGTCGATGTCAGCGTCGGCGCACCAGGTGTAGAACGTGTGGAGTCGTGCACGGATCTGGTCGCGGTGAGCACCGGTGCGAGCGAGGGACAGTAGTGCTCTGAGTTCTTCCTTGGCGATCCAGGCTGTGAGGATCTGATTCGTTGGGTCGGAATCGATCAGCGAGTTCCACATGGCGGCGAACGCCGTGGGCGAGAGGCGTTCCTTCGCCGTCAGCAGCCGGCGCCGGTTCGCCCAGGGAGGGTCGATCTTGCGGCCGCGGCGGCCTTTCTGCTCCCAGATCACCCGGCGCCGCACTTTGGTCACACAGTCGTTGGCGGGCTTGACCAGATGGAAGTGATCGACGACCAGTGTCGCGTTGGGTCGCAGACCCTCGGTGCGGATCGCCTTGGCGTAGACCGCGGCGGGGTCGATCACGACGAACCGGATCGCCGCGCGGAACTCGGGCGTGCGCGCCGGCAACCAATCAACCACGCAGCTGCTGGTACGGCCCTCGCCCTACCCAGCAGGTCCTGACCGCCGGCCAGGTCGACAAATCCGGTGTCCCATGCATCGGTGCGCACCCACCGACGAAGCTAAACCTCCACCGCGGCCGGCCACGGCGAGTCTCGTCGATGCCCAGCACCGTCGTCGGCTCCGGCTCGCCAACGACCGTCTCAGCCGCCTCACTCACCGCGGTGTGCGCAGTCGGCCAGGACACCCCGAACGAGTCAGTGACCTCCGCCACCGGCCGGCACGCATCCCCCACCGCCGCCGCGATCGCCCGCCGCAGCCGCCCGGTTGTGCGCCGCCCCGCCGGCACCTCCGCGATCGCCTCGGTAAACGACAACCGCCCACACGTCGACTCGCGGCAACGCCACCGCCGCTTGTCCCAGACCAGCGAGATCCCCCCTTCTCCGAAGGGAAGATCACGAGGCGTTGTCCTCAGGTACTCCTTCACCGACGCCGACACCACGCCGCCACCCGGACAACCCGACGCGGACTCCTTCACGGTCTCAAGGTGCACGATCCGATCACCGAACTCGCTGCGTTCGACATGTCGCACCCGAACTCCGGGCAGGTCGAACAGAATCGTCGTAGCGTTGTCCAAGCCCGTGGCCTCTCTCGTCTGCTGCCTCAGCAACAGCAAGACTTCAAAAGATCACGGGCGCCTCAGCTCAGGCGCGCCGCACGCCGGTTAAAACCGGCCTTGCCCGGCCAAGATCGAAGAGCCAACAAACCCTTAATAAATCCGTCAGCACGGGGAGGGATTCCGTTTTCCCTCGGCGACGGTCTCGTGTACCACGTCGCAGAATGAAACATCTATTAGCGCGCTGCGGTATCACGCAAGCGCTGGCACTGTGGTGCCGCACTAAATGCGGACGCCAGCTCCTTGTTGCTAGTCAAATCCTGCATCTGAGTAGCGGCCGCGCTCAGATCGGGGCCAGCGAGTTGGTGATCGGCTTTCTGGGCGAAGTCAGGGTCGTTGGCGTCTAAGGCGGCCAGCTTCGTGCGCCGATCGCCCACCGCTGCAGCCGCGGTGGTGAAAAAGCCAACCGTGGTGGCCTGGGCCCGCGCGCCGTCGGTAATCGCTGGAGGGCCCAACTGCGTCAGCTGGTGGGCCGCGTTAGCAAAGGCCTGCTGGGCGGTATCAGCAACCATCAACAGCCCCTCTTTGTGGCCCTGCGGCGTCGACGGCATCTTAGCGGCCTGAGTCTGTGCGGCAGCCACCTCAGCAAGACCGGCGCAGTCCACACCCACCCAGGCCACCGGATCAGCACCCCGAACCTCAGGAGTGGCAGGCTTCGCCGTGCTGGGAGCAGAGCCGCATCCAGCCAGCGCCACACCCAGTGCGAGCACGACCACAGTACTGACATGGTGCCGTGATGAGGGCACGACCACTCCTCTAACTAGGACGAACTATTCACCGGACCGTCGCTGCCATGTTGTGTTAAAGGCACAACTAATAACCAAAAGGGCAACCCGACCGAAAGGACGCGACCCCCAGACCCGGACCCCCTGATAAGAATTGGCGTTCGGATCGCGCCTACTCAGGCGAGATTCGATCTCCCCTCCTTCAGCTGAAGTACATTCTACAGAATAACCATGGCGATGACCTGATAATCGGCCACGGCACCCCGACCGTTATCCAAGCCCCCCGTTATTCACGGACCCTCCCCGCAATGTTCACCTTCGGGTGTTCTTGTTCACGTAACTTTCTGGAGCAAACCGGCTCTTCGTTTTTGAGCGTGGTGCGCTGCTGTAGGACACGATCTTCAGCCTGGG
>DASQVU010000219.1:0-4718 GCA_035640615.1 Pseudonocardiaceae bacterium | reverse complement strand
TTCACGGCCGCGTTCTGGAGGTCCATGATGTCGGCACGCCGCTGCTGCTCGTAATGCGCCAGCGCTGCTTGGAGATCGTCATGGGCTTCGAGGCTGTCGGCGAGCCCGACCGCATCCTGCATAGCCAGCGTGGTTCCGGAGCCGATGGAGAAGTGCGTGGTGTGTGCCGCGTCACCCATAAGCACGATCTTGCCGTGGTGCCATGACGTATTGGTGATACGGATAAAGTTGAGCCATGGGATCTTGCCGAGATCACGCTTCGAGTTCATCAGTCGGTGGCCATCGAGATGATGCGCGAATATCTCTTCTAACTTCTTCAGGCTCTCATCGGAACGCAGGACGTCAAAGCCGAGGCCGGTCCAAGTCTCCGGGGAGCACTCGACGATGAACGTGGTGGTTTCTGCGTTGTAGGGATATGAGTAGAACCATATCCAGCCGGCCGGCGTCTCCTCAAAGACGAACATGAAGGATTCGAAGATTTTTTTGGTGCCCAGCCACAGATACTTGTTCCGGCACACCACGGCGTCGGTTCCGAAATGTTGCGCATGAAGCCGGCGGATACGGCTGTTCACGCCGTCGCAGGCGACGATTAAATCTGCGTCAGTGAACTCGGATAGGTCCTCGATTTCGCGCTCGAATTGCACATGAACGCCGAGCTCCATCGCTCGATCGACGAGGATGTCGAGGAGATGCTTACGGCCGATGGCGTAGCCGTATCCGCCGAGGTGGGCCCGTTTCGTCGCGCCGACGCTTACTTCCTGATTGTGCCATGATGCGGGATTGTCGAGTATTCTGCGGGCACTCATGGGGTCGTTGCGGTAGAGGGTGTCGAGCAGCGGATCGGAGAAGGTAACCCCCCACCCGTAGGTCACCCCAGCCCGGTTCCGTTCGATCACGGTGAGGTCGTGGCCCGGATTTCGCAGTTTCGCGGAAATGGCGAAGTACAGACCTGCAGGCCCGCCACCCACGCATACGATTTTCATACCCCCTGCCGCCTCCCTGATCGACGGTGCGCGAATGGACCTGGCATGACGCGAAGCGACGGCAAACGTGGCCTAGCCGGAGGATACTTCGGTTTTGGTGGTGGGCGAAGCCGCACGGACCCGACTCCGAGATCCCCGCAGCAGGCTTTGGGCTTCGCGGAATAGCCGGCGGCCGGTGGCGGAGCGCCACGCGAGGTCATAGGCCATTCGCAGGGCGGCGGGCCTGATCATCTCCACTGCAGGGGGATAGCGGAATGCGGTACCTCCGAAGGTGACCTTGGGTTGGTCCGCAGTGGGCAACGAGTCGGCGTCCCGCTTGGCTCCGTCCAGCAACGCTGCCAAAGTCTCGGGACGCAGCCCGCCGAAGTCGAACCAGCGGTACCCCTGCGCCTTGGCCCATTTGATCATCTCCCACCTGATGGCCGCAGGCACGGACATCCGCATCGCTTCGCTGGAGCGGTCAAAACCCGACAGTCGGCCGCGGACCATCTCGCCGCATCCGGTCATCAGATCGACCGCGACCGGAACACCGTCCACCTCGCCGACGAACATCACTACGTGGCCGGTCGCGGCCAGTTCCCGGTACAGCGCAGAGATGTAGTCCCGTGGCAGCGGGGTGTAGCCCTGGTGCTGGGCCGAACTTGCCATCAGCTCGGCGAGCAGCACAACGTCCGCCTCTGTCCCGGGCCGGACTCTGACCCCGCGGGACTCCCACCGGTTGGTCCACGACTTGAGCCGCTTGCCGAACCTGCTGCGGATCACCGCGAGGTCCTCGGTCAGGTCGATGCGGATCGAGCCCTGTGGGGCGATCCCCGCCGACGACGGCCGAAAACCGCGACGTTGCAGCTCGTTGCTGGTGGCCTCGGCGCCCTCGGGAGGTTGGATGAACAGAATCCGCAGCCGGCGCCGGCTCAGCATTACCAGAGTGTCCACGAGCGCCTGGCGGACGGCCTCGGCATCCACGGCGGCGGTAACGCCGGATGGGACCAGAGGTCCGTACGGCAGGTAGCCCACCGAACCCAGCACGGGAAATCGGCGGGTCAAGATCTGCGCCCCACCCACTAGCTCACCGGCCTGGTAGGCCAGCAGGTACAGCGGCGTGAAGCCCACCCGGCTGCGCAACTCGCCCCAGACGGAGAACTGGGTGACATCGGTACCCGGTGTGCGATCTACCAGCAGATCCCACGCGTGCAAGGCCTCCGGAGCCGGTTGCTCCCGGACGATCACCTGGATGCCCATCGCGGTTCGTTCCTGTGGTGTCACACCTGCCGTAGCGCTCCTTGCCCCCACGCGCACCATCATGCCGAGTCCAGACCGCCAGCCGAGCACCGTCACATTCACTCACCCCCGAGAACGCCAAGCAGCATCCCCTCGTGATGTTGCTTCGGCTGTGCGTCCGATCCTGGTGGCGCTCCAGCCCTGAGCGCGCGCGGATCTCCGATTACCCTCAGCTAAGGTGTCGTCAACGCACGGTCGGTCGTTACGTTCTGCCGTCAGAGCGGCGGCAGCCCTCGGACGGTGCAGGTGGATGGCGGGCGAAGTAGCAGCCGGCGGTGACGGTTGGGTGCGATGCCGCGACGGGCAGGACCGGTGGGGCCTATTCGGCGCGGCGGGGCTGCTGTTGCGCGCCCCGGATGCCCGGCGCCGGCCGCTGGTATTGATGCAGCACCGTGCGCCGTGGACGCACCATGGGGATTCCTGGGGGATGCCGGGCGGGGCACGGCGCAGCGACGAGACACCGGTCCAGACCGCGCTGCGGGAAGCGGCCGAAGAGGCTGCCGTGGACGGCGATCGGGTTCGGATCCGCGGTGCGCTGGTGGACCACCCCGGCGGTGATGCCTGGTCATTCACCACTGTGGTGGCCGATGCCGCCGAGCCGCTACCGGTGTGCCCGAACCCCGAGTGCACCGCCCTCGCCTGGATCCCAGAAGGCGATGTCCCACGCCTGACCCTGCATCCAGCCCTGGCGGCTGGTTGGCCCGCGCTGCAGGTGACCCGGATGGGGCTCGTGGTGGACGCGGCCAACGTCGTCGGCTCGCGTCCCGACGGCTGGTGGAAAGATCGCGCCGGCGCCGCCGAGCGTTTGCAGCGGAAGGTAGTTTCCGCCGG
The DNA here is from genome assembly GCA_035640615.1 of Pseudonocardiaceae bacterium. Classification (GTDB taxonomy): domain Bacteria; phylum Actinomycetota; class Actinomycetes; order Mycobacteriales; family Pseudonocardiaceae. The sequence continues at coordinate 1,626 of DASQVU010000219.1, read as the reverse complement.
GGCGGGTGTGCTGCCGCTGCCGCACGGTGGCTTCGGTTGGGTGGACAGTCCCGTGCTGGTGCTCGAAGGAGCCGCCTCGCGCGCCGCCGACGTACCCGGCGTCGAGGTGGTCCGCGCTGCCGGCGCCGGTGACGACACCATCATCGACATCGTCAGTGCCCCCGGGGACTGGGTGGTAGTCACCGCCGACCGCGCCCTACACGCTCGTTTCCCACCCCACGTTCACGCCCTCTCCCCGTCCACCTTCCTGTCCTGGGTGGGGCCTGACCGCGTTCGGGGCGGGGTCAGAAGGTGAGGGCTAGAGCCGGGTCGGTGAGGAATTGGGAGCCTTGGGCGCCGTCGACCACCCGGTGATCCACGGACAGGGCGAGCTGGCAGACTTGGCGCGCCACCACGGCACCGCCGACCACCCACGGCCGTTCCCGGATTGCGCCCAGCGCCAGGATTGCCGACTCGCCGGGATTGAGGATGGGGGTGCCGGTGTCGATCCCGAAGACCCCGATGTTGGTGATGGTGATCGTGCCACCGAGCATGTCAGTAGGCGCGGTGTGCCCCTCCCGGGCCACGATCGCCAGCTCTTCCAGCGCAACGGCAAGCTCGTGCAACGACATCCGCTCCGCGTTGCGGATCTTGGGTACCACCAGCCCGCGTGGCGTGGCGGCGGCGATCCCGAGGTGCACGTAGTCGAAGTAGACGATCTCGCCAGTCGACTCGTCCCAGCTGGCGTTGACCTCGGGTGTGCGCCGCACCGCCAGGCACACCGCGCGCGCCGCGAACGTCAGCGGGGTCAGCTTCACGTTCCGGAACTCGGGGCGCTGCGCTAGCCGGGAACGCAGCTGCATCATCGCCGTGACGTCGACCGTGAGGAACATCGTGACGTGCGGTGCGGTGAATGCCGAGGACACCACCGCGGCCGCGGTGGCCCTGCGCACACCACGCACCGATTCCCGGCGCTGTCCGGTCTCAGGCACGGCAGGCGTCACCCGCGCACTCACCTCGGCACCGTTACCGGTGGGCACCGCGGCGGCGCGCTCGACATCCTCCCGAGTGATCACTCCACCGGTGCCCGAGCCGAGCACCATGCTCAGGTCGATCCCCAACTCTTTGGCCAGCTTGCGCACCGGTGGTTTGGCCAGTGGTACCGATCCAGGGTCCTCACCGGCCGGGGTAGCTACCGGCTTGCGGGTGCGGCGGGTCAGCGTCGAGGTCCTTGGGCCGTAACCGACCAGGGTATTGATCCGCCCGCCCGGCCCCTCCTCGCCGATCTCGCCCGTCAAGCCGTCAGGCGCCCCCGCGCCATCTCCGGTGTTGATCTGGATCAGCGGCGTGCCCACCGGGACGGTAACGCCGGGTTCGACGAGCAGCTCGGTGACCACTCCGGCGTACGGGCTGGGCAACTCGACGGCCGCCTTCGCCGTCTCGATCTCCACGAGGGTCTGGTTGAGCGCGACGGTGTCTCCCGGCGCGACGTGCCAGCGCAGGATCTCCGCTTCGGTGAGTCCTTCCCCCACGTCGGGCAGCGCGAAGATGCGGGTCATCAGTAGTCCAGCGCGCGGTCGAGGGCGTCGAGGATGCGGTCCACGTCGGGCAGGTAGTCGTCCTCGCACTTGGCCGGCGGGTAAGGGG
>DASQVU010000218.1:0-12669 GCA_035640615.1 Pseudonocardiaceae bacterium | reverse complement strand
CGCTCCCTTTACAGCGAGCACGACCGGGTCATCGTGGACGCGGTACTGGGCGTGGCGGCCAAGCGCGGGGTCGCCCCCGCGCAGATCGCACTGGCCTGGCTACTGAGCAAGCCCGGGGTTGACGCGCCCATCGTGGGAGCGACGAAGAGCCACCATCTCGCCGACGCCGTCGCCGCTGTTGACCTGCGTCTGGACGACTCGGAGATCGAGTCTCTGGAGAAGGGCTACCAGCCGCACGCGGTAGCCGGGTTTAGCTAGCGGCACGCGCGCCCGGCGCCTGCCGCGAGTGGCCAGAACGGGGGCAGTTCGTCGGAATCTGCGGGCTTCCAGCAGGCTGAGGTAGATATCGGCGCGCAGCGGCCCGATCTGGCCGGGATGCCCGGCGCGTTTGGCCGCGCGAGCGAGTTTTTCGACATGGGCGTAGGCGGTGCCGGCCTGCTCCACGGGCTAATCCGGTGACGGTGACGGTGGCGGTGCCATTCAAATCCAGATATCCGATCACATTGCGCTCCCGCACCGCGGTGGCAGCGTGCGGCCCACTGCGGATCGAGAGCGATGGCCAGCTTCCCTCATCGGCGGCGTACGGCGGTGATTCGGCCAGCCAGACCGCCCCCGATCAACTGCACGATGCATTGCGGATGTGCTTTCCAGTAAGGCGGGGCAGGTCATTACCTACTGCGGTGGGAGGAATCGCCGCTTCGTCAGACGCCTTTTGCCTCGATCTCCTCGGGATCGAGGGTGTGGCCGTCTACGATGGGTCGCTGACAGAATGGACCGCCGACCCTTCACTTCCGCTCGTCACTGGAGACTGAGCCTCCCCGGTACATCGATCGAGGGCACGGTGGTGAGCTCTGGTTGTTCTACGCCGTGGGGGATGTCGATCCGCTCTTCGCCGGTGCGCAACGCGCGCAGGATCACCTGCCCGACGTACTCGGGACTCTGCGCGATCATGCCCGGCCTGATTTCCTTGCCTAACTGGTAACGGCCGCCGCCGAACTCGGTTGCCGTGATCGACGGCAACACCAGCGACACCGTGATGCCCTCGGCCTTGAATTCCTTGCGGGATACGGACGTCAACATGTTGAGCGCGGATTTCGTCGCGGCATAGCCACCGACACCCGGTAGCACCATTCGCGTGGTGCCTGAGCTGATGTTGACGATCCGCCCGGCTCGTTGAGCGCGCATCGCCGGCAGGACGGCTTGCGTCATGGCCACCACGCTGACCACGTTGAGGGCCAGCACGCGAGCGAACTCGTCGAGATCCAGCTCGTCCAGGCGTCCGTACAGGCTGACACCGGCGTTGTTGACCAGCCCGTCGATCCGGCCGTACCGGGCCAACGTCGCCTCAACAAGCCGCTGGATTGCCGCCCGGTCGGTGACATCAGTGGGCACCGCCAACCCGCCGCCGAGTTCCCTACTCAGGCTCTCGAGCCGGTCGCCGCGCCGGGCCGCCAGGACCGGATGTGATCCCGCCTGATGCAGCAGCCGGGCTGTCGCTGCACCGATCCCGGACGAAGCCCCCGTCACGATCACCGTCTTGCCAGCCGGATCCCACACCTCCACCACCCCATCCTGCCTGCCTGCGGCCCGAAGAGCGATACACAGCGTCATCTGATCAACACGGTTACCTTCTATTGCGATTAGCTCTGTTTAAGATGTACCGTCGCATTGTGACGGATCTCGAGTCAACGGTGCTGGGCGATGAGCTGATGGCGACGGTGGGCGCCCTGCGGCGCCTGGTGCGTCGGCGGTTACGGCAGGTGGTGCCGGGACCGCCGCTGCGGGGCGCGCAGCTGGAACTGATGCGGGTGATCGAGCAGCAGCCAGGTATCGGGATCGCGCCGGCCGCGCGGGTCCTGCACCTGGCCGCCAACACCGTCAGCACGCTGGTGGACCAGCTCATCGACCTGGGAATGGTGGTCCGGGATACCGATCCTGACGATCGCCGCGCCGCGCGGTTGTGGCTGACCGACTCGGCAGCCCAGCGGTTGGCGGCGGGACGCCAGGCCCGGATGCAGCTGATGGCCCGGGTGGTGGCCGGCCTGTCCGTCGCCGAGCGCGATGCGCTAGCCGGCGCGCTGCCCGCGTTGCGCGCGCTGGTTGCCGTCCTGGACGCGGTGGAGGACTGATGACCACGCTGATCGAGTCGCCTGCCGTGCGGATTAACGGCGTCGGGCACTGTTTCGGGGACACGGTGGCCGTCGACGGGGTCAGCTTCGAGGTCGCTGCCGGCACGGTCTTCGGTTTGCTCGGCCCCAACGGCGCCGGCAAGACCACCACCCTGCGCATGATCACGACGTTGCTGTCGGTGCCGGTCGGGATGGTCGAGGTGTTCGGGATCGACGTGGCCCGGCACAAGCTCGCCGTCCGGAGATTGATCGGGTACGTGCCGCAACAGCTGTCCGCCGACGGGGCCCTCAGCGGCCGGGAGAACGTGGCACTGTTCGCGCGCCTGTTCGACGTACCGCGGGCCCAGCGGCGGCAGATCGTGGATGTCGCGCTGGAGTCGGTCGGGCTCTCTGAGGTAGCCGAGCGCACCGCGCGCACCTACTCCGGGGGCATGATCCGCCGGTTGGAACTTGCCCAAGCTCTGGTCAACGCGCCGCGGCTGTTGATGCTGGACGAGCCGACGATCGGCCTGGACCCGATCGGCCGGGCCAGCGTATGGGATCGGATCGCCGAGGTTCGCGCGAGCACCGGGATGACCGTCCTGGTCACGACGCACTACATGGACGAGGCCGACCAGTACTGCGACCAGATAGCCCTGATGCACCGCGGCCGAATCCGCGCCATGGGCACCCCAGACGAGCTCAAGGCCCGTGTCGGCCCACACGCCACGTTGGACGACGTGTTCCGGGCCGTCACCGGGGATGAATTGGCCGGCGGAGGAGAAAGGATGCGCGATGTCCGAGCAACTCGCCGTACCGCTCACCGGCTGGGGTAACCGGTCGCTACGGGCTCCGATCGGACTACCCCGACTCGTGCTGTCCCGCATTGCCACCATGAGCCTGGTTGAGATACAGAAGCTGCGTCACGACCGCACAGAGTTGTTCACCCGGGCTATACAACCCGCGCTGTGGCTATTGATTTTCGGCGAAACCTTCACCCGACTGCGGGCGATCCCCACCGGAAATGTCCCTTACCTGGATTATCTTGCGCCAGGGATCATCGCCCAATCCGCGCTCTTCATCGCGATTTTCTACGGCATCCAGGTCATCTGGGAACGCGACGCCGGAGTCCTGGCCAAACTGCTGGTCACCCCGACCCCGCGGATCGCGCTGGTCGCCGGCAAAGCCTTCGCCGCGTCCGTACGCGCCCTGATCCAAGCCTTCATTGTGCTCATCCTCGCCGCCGTGCTCGGCGTGGCGCTGACCGATAACCCGCTCAAAATATTGGGAATGGCGGCACTGGTCAGCCTCGGCTCGAGCTTCTTCTGCTGCCTATCGATCACGATTGCCGGGCTGGCGCTCACCCACGACCGGCTGATGGGTATCGGGCAGGCCATTACCATGCCGCTTTTCTTCGGTTCCAGTGCGCTGTATCCGGTGAACCTCATGCCCGGCTGGCTAAAAATCTTCAACCTGGTCAATCCGCTGGGATACGAAGTCGACGGGTTGCGCGGTTTGCTGATCGGCACGCCCGCAGAACTCGCCCTCGATTTCGGTGTGCTGATTCTAGCCTCCGCGGTCATGATCAGCATCGCGTCCGCGCTCCTCGGCCGGCTGGCCCGCTAAGCGTGCCTGCGCCCGTAGTGGAAGGCCTCCGGGGGCAGCACGTTCCGGAGTCCCGCTCCACCGAGCCAGCCGTCCAGCCGCCAGCCGGAAAACCAGGGTGGATCCGGCGGCTGTCCGGTTACCTGCTCAACCACCGGCGCAACGTGGCACTTGCGCTGACCGGCGCGCTACTCGGCAGCGCGTGCCAGGCACTGGTGCCGCTGATCGCGCGGCAGATCGTCGATGGGGTCATCGTCCGGCGTGATTCACCGCTGTGGCCGTGGCTGGCGCTGTTGATCGCCGTCGCGGTTGCCAGCTTCGGGCTTGCCTACCTGCGCCGCTACCGGGGTGGGCAGGTCGGCCTGCACGTGCAGTACGACCTGCGCAACGCCATGCACGATCACCTGCAGACGATGGACCTGGACAACCTCGGGCGGATGCCGACCGGCCAGCTCGTTGCCAGGGCCAATTCCGACGCCATGCTCGTGCAAGGCCTGCTCAACTTCTTCCCGCTGATGAGCGGCAACGTGCTGCTGATGCTGATCTCGCTGGGGGCCATGTTCTGGCTGTCCCCGTTGCTGGCCATCGTGAGCTTGATCGTCGCGCCGGTGCTGGTCGTGGTCTCCTACCGGATGCGCTGGCGGGTCTTCCCGGCGAGCTGGGACGGCCAGCAGCGGGAGGGCGACGTCGCACAGATCGTCGACGAGGACGTCAGCGGTGTGCGGGTGGTGAAGGCCTTCGGTCAGGAGGATCGCGAACTCGGCCGCATCGTCGAGGCTGCCAAGTCGCTTTACGGCGCGCGAATGCGCGCAGTCCGGCTGCAGGCTTGTTACCAGCCGTTGCTCAAGGCGATCCCGTCGGTCGGTCAGGTCGCCATCTTGGCCTTCGGCGGTTGGTTGGCGTTGCACCACCACATCACCCTTGGCACGTTCCTCGCCTTCTCCACGTATGTCGCCCAGTTCGTCGCACCGGCCAGGCAATTCGCCGGCGTCATCACCATCGCCCAGCAGGCCAGGGCAGGGGTTGAGCGGATCTTCCAGCTTCTCGACCTGCCGCCGGCCATTGCGGACGCCCCGGGCGCGGTGGAACTGCCACCGTTGCGTGGCGAGATCACCTTTGCCGGCGTGCATTTCAGCTACGGCGATGGCCCCCCAGTGTTGCGCGGATTCGATCTGCACATTGCTGCCGGTGAACGGGTCGCGATCGTCGGGCCCAGCGGCAGCGGAAAATCGACCGTGGCGATGCTGGTGTCCCGCTTCCGTGACCCGGATTCCGGCACCGTGTCCATTGATGGGCAGGACCTGCGCGGCGTCACGTTGAAATCGCTGCGCCGCCAGATCGGCATGGCATTCGAGGACAGCTTCCTGTTCTCCGACACCGTGCGGGAAAACATTCGCTATGGCCGTCCGGAAGCGACCGATGAGGAGATCGAAGAAGTCGCTCGGATTGCCCAGGCGCACGATTTCATCACCGAACTGCCGTGCGGCTACGACACCATGGTTGGCGAGCGGGGCCTGACCCTATCCGGCGGGCAGCGCCAGCGCGTTGCGCTGGCCAGGGCCATCCTGGCTGATCCGCGGATCCTGATCCTCGACGACGCCACCAGCGCCATCGATGCCAAGGTGGAGCAGGCCATCCACGACGCGCTGCGCAGCGTGCTGGCGGACCGGACGACGCTGCTGGTCGCGCACCGGCTCTCCACGCTGCACCTGGCTAATCGCATCGTGGTGCTCGAGGCGGGCCACGTCGTGGCGCAGGGCACCCACGACGACCTCGTCGCGCGCAGCGCGCTGTACCGCACCCTGATCTCCGGGCTGGACGGCAGCGGGCCACCGGGCTGGGAGCAAGTCGAGGACCAGATCGAGACGCTGGCGATGCTGCCTGCGGCTTCCGGTGCTGGCGATGCCACGAACCGCGCCCCACGCATGGTGCCCGTGATCGGCGCGCCGAGTATCGGTCCGGGTTTGGGCGGTGGCAGTGCGTGGCGTCGCAACCTTGCGCCGACCCCCGAGTTGCTAGCTCGGGTCGCCGCGCTACCCCCGGTGCGGGACTTCCCCACGGTGGACGTCGCGGCGGAAGCGCGCCCCGACCGGAATTTCCGGCTGGTCGGGCTGCTCCGGGAGTTCCGCCGGCCACTGCTGGCCGGGCTGGTGCTCGTCATTCTCGATGCGCTGGCCGGGCTGGCCGGGCCGGTGCTGGTCAAAGACGGCGTCGACAACGGAGTGCTGACCGGTTCGCAGGCCGTGCTCTTCGGGGCCTCCGCGATCTTCCTCATCGTCACCCTGGCCAACCTGATCAACCAGGTCGGCGAGACCTTCGTCACCGGACGCACCGCCGAGCGGATCATGCTCTCCCTGCGGGTCCGGATCTGGGCCCAGCTGCAACGCCTCTCGCTGGACTACTACGAGCGGGAGATGGCCGGCCGGATCATGACCCGGATGACGACCGATGTGGACCAGTTCGAATCCCTGATGGAAGACGGGCTGCTCGCCGCGCTGGTCTCGCTGGTGACGTTCGCGGGCGTCGGCGTGGCGCTGGTGGTGATCAACACCAAGCTCGGCCTGTGCACGCTGACCGTCGTCGTCCCGCTCGCCATCGCGACGGTGATCTTCCGTCGCAAGGCGGCCCGGCTCTACGACCTCGCGCGGGACCGGATCGCCATCGTCAACGCGGATTTCCAGGAAAGCCTGTCCGGAGTGCGCGAATCTCAGGCGTTCACCCATGAGAGCGCGACGAGCAAGCGTTTCCACCGGCTCGGCTACGACTATCTTGCCGCCCGCGTCGCCGCGCAGCGGCTGGTGGCTACCTACTTCCCGTTCGTGCAGTTCCTCTCCGCCGTGGCGGACACGATCGTCCTCGGCCTCGGAGCAACCATGATCGACTCTGGGGAGTTCAGCACCGGCGCGCTGATCGCCTTCCTGCTCTACATCGACATGTTCTTCGCACCGATCCAGCAGCTGTCCCAGGTGTTCGACTCCTGGCAGCAGACCCGGGTCTCGGTGGGCCGCATTGCTCAACTGATGCGGCTGGAGACAATGACACCGCTTGCCGAGCAACCGGAACCGACCCCCCGCTTGCGTGGCGAGGTCACGCTCGACCACGTGCGTTTTTGCTATCCCAGCTCGGCCCCGTCCACCGGCACCTCACCCGCCAAGCCACCGGAGGCCCTGCGCGGCATCAGCCTGCGCATCGCGGTGGGAGAGACCGTTGCGATCGTCGGGCAGACCGGTGCGGGCAAGTCGACCCTGATGAAACTGCTGGCCCGGTTCTACGATCCGGATGCGGGCTGCGTCCGGGTGGACGGTCACGACCTGCGCTCGCTGGACTTGCGCTCGTTTCGCCGCCAACTCGGCTACGTGCCGCAGGAAGGTTTTCTGTTCACCGGAACCATCCGGGACAACATCGCCTACGGCCGGCCCGGCTCCAGCGATGCCGACGTGGAGGCATCCGCGCGGGCGGTCGGCGCGCACGAGTTCATCACCGCCCTGCCCGGCGGCTACCGCCACGAGATTACCGAGCACGGCCGCTCCCTGTCGGCCGGGCAGCGGCAGCTCATCGCGCTGGCCCGCGCCGAACACGTCAACCCGACCCTGTTGCTGCTCGACGAGGCGACGTCCAATCTGGACCTTGTCACCGAGGCGCGGGTAGCGGAAGCGATGCGGCAGATCGCGCACGAGCGCACCACGCTCGTGATCGCGCACCGCTTGCAGACGGCCAAATCAGCTGATCGGATCGTGGTGCTGCACCAGGGCCGGATCGCCGAGGTCGGCTCGCACGAGCAGCTGGTCGCTGCTGGCGGCAGCTACGCATCGATGTGGCAAGCCTTCGCGCTCGCCAGCACAGCACCTAGCGCCCTTCCTCCTCCTCCAGGGCCGCCAGCAACGCGCGAAGTGCAGGAAGCGCCTCGATGAGAGCCTGCTGATCCGCGCCGGAGAGCCCTGCCACCCCGTTGGCGACCAGATCGACGCGGACCTGACGGAACGCCGCCAGCCGCTGAGCAGCGGTCTCCGTCAACCACAGCCGCGCAGCGCGACGATCATCTGGTGCTGTCTGCCGCTCCAGCATCCCGATATCGATGAGCTGGTTGACCAGCGTGCTCACCGAGTTGGCGGCCAGGTGCAGGGCGCGCCCCGCCGACGCGATCCCGATCCCCGGCTGCTTCTTCACCACTTGAAGGAGCTCCATATGAGCACCTCGCAACGGGGGCCCGGGCGCTTCGGTGGGCACCTTCCGCCGGATCAGGCGTCGCAGCGCGGCCATGGTGGTCATCAGTTCCTCGGCCAGCACGCTCTGCTCAACGCTCGTCACAGCATGACCATAGCTCTTAATAGGAGTACCACTCGGGTTCATTGTCGCCCATCTGGAAGTAACGCTAGGTAGCTTTAGGTGCGCCGCTCATTCGCCGGCTTACGGCTCGGAGCACGACGACGTACACCCCAAGGGCCACGACCCCGCCTAACGCGAGCAGTGTCAAGTTGGCGAGCCGGTCGCTGGTCTGGATGTCCTGAACCCACCGCACTGCGCTGGCCAACGGCACGATGGCGAAGGTGGCTACCAGCGCCGCGGCCAGTGGTCGGGGTTCGCAGAACAACTCCGGCCGGATCGCCCGCTGCAGCCGAGTAAGCACGATCGCGGCGGCGGCGAGCTCACCGGCCAGGTTCCCCACCACCAGCCAGACCAGCCGAGAGCCGTCGGCGGGCAGCAGCAGGCCGGCAGCCGCGACGAGGACGATCACGACGAAGGACAGCTCGCTCGCCCGGCGCGGGATCCGATCGTCTAGCCGCGCGAACAGCGCCTGGCGGCCGATGTCGTGCAGCCCACTGACCAGCTGAGCTACCGCCGCCACTGCCATGCAGATGGTCAGCGGGCCGATCAAAGCGGCGTGCCGCAGCTGGCCCGCCGTGAGCAGCTGCGCGGCCGGCCCCGAGTTCACCCCGAGCAACACCAGCAGCGGCAGGCTGGCGATCAGTGCGTACGACAGGCCCTGCCGCCACTGCGAGCCGAATATGGCGGTATCACCCCGGTGTGCAGCGTGCGCCAGCCCGGGAAGCACTGCCATCGACACCGCGCGGGCGCTGATGAAGGACAGCGTGAAGAACATGGTGTGGGTCAGCTGCACCACGAACACGCCACCGCGCACCGTGCCGGCCAGGGCGAGCAAGACGTACATCGCCGCGGCCGGCCACGCGGCCACCCCAACCGAACGGATCAGCCGGCTGATGACCGAGCGAACCTCGGGATCCTGCCGCCAGCGCATCGAAGGCCAGGTCAGCAGCCCCACCCGGGCACTGCCCGCGAGCTGCACCGCGGCATGCACCGCTACCCCCACCGTGCTGGCACCACCGAGGACGAGCACCAACCCGACCGGCACATGCTCGACGTCGAGCCCGGTTCCGTAGTACCAGCCGACGAAGATCACTGCCGGGATCAAGATGATGCTTTCCACCACGTGGCCGCCTGCCGCCAGCGCGAACCGACCCCTGGCCTGCTGCGCGGCGATACCCAGGTGGACCAGGGCATAGAGCGCTCCCTGGGGGGCTACCAGCAGCACGACCAGCGTGGTGAGCCACAGTCCCCGGGCCCGCGCAGCGGGATCGGGAATCCCGAAGTTCAGCGTCCAGGCGACCGCCGGGGAGAGGATCATCAGCAACGCGCTCACTACCACCGCGAGCGTGAGCAACCACGCGCTGACCCCGCCCAGCACTTCCCGGGCACGCGGTTCGCCGCCGGCACCGAGCGCGCGGACCACGTTGGGCACCAACACCATTCCCAGCACCGGGCCAGCGATCAACGTGAACACCAGATGCGGAAGCATGTAGCTGGTCTGGAACGCGTTCGCGAAGTAGGTCGCGCCCAATACCGGCCCGATCACCACCACCCGCAGTACCCCGGTGATCCGGCTGACCAGGGCCCATCCCGCGACGGTGACCGAATTCCGCGCGGTGGTGGTGCAGGCGGGGTGGTCGAGTGATGTCACCGCTGCGGCGGCCACAACCAGGTCCCCACGGCTCCGGGCAGGTCGAGCCGTTCCCACGCTACCTGCCGGAAGATCATCTCGCAGCCTCCCCTGTGCGAGCCGCAACACTGAGCACTACCGCGGCACAAGATCCGATCGAGGCACCGCAACTTACAGTGCCCAACCGTAAGAAGCGCGTAATGATAGGTGCGATGCAGCCCAACTGGGGCCAGAAGGATGACTGCGGGCCGCGCCAGGCGGCCGGCGACCACGCCGGCCGCGCTTTGGCAGCTAGCAGCTGCTGGCGTTGCCGTTATGACCGCAGCTACGAGTTGAAGCCGACCCTTTCTTGAGCGAAGTGATGCCGTCGCGGTTGGGTCGAGGCGTCCTTTTGTCGGGCGGCTTGCAATTCGTGCAATTGTCTGTAGAGAAACGTTTGAGCGGCGGCTTGCTGCCTGGCTCGGACCGCCCGCTTGCGCTCGCTGAAGCCGTACCCGAGGAGTGCGCCGAGCACGAAAGTCACTAGGACAGATGCCGATAGAACGATCAATCCGACAGTCATTTCCCTGCTCCTCCTTACCGGTCTCCCATGTAGTTGGTGAGGGATCTAGTCAAGGATCAACCAGTAAACTTCCGAGCACCGTATCGGCCAGGCCACGGCCGCGCCGGCACCGTTTCACCCCCTGTTCCGTGTCCGCCAGGCCCGCGGGCAGGCGTTAACCTTGGTTGCACTGCGTTACCCGTGCGCATCAGTGAGTAAACGTCAGCTCCGCCATGGTGGTGACTGTCCTGAGACTTTCCGGGCAGGCTTGCGCATGATCAGCCGAAGCAATCATCAGTCCCGCAGTGGAGTAGCTCGGCTACCGCGCCGGGCTGCTGCTCTGACTGCGGTCGTCGCTCGCTGTTCGAAGCCAGCAGGGGGATCGGCGTCGGGCAGCAGCTCCACCAGTCGGTCGGCGGTCACGGTGAGCGCGCAGACCATGTCCCGGCAACCCGCGCAGCGATCCAGATGCGCGAGCGCCCCAACCCGCTCGCGCCCGGAGAGCACGTTCAGCGCCAGCTCTGCGGCGAGCTCGCGGCACTGCTGGCAGGTCAGCGGGTGGGCAGGGTCATCCATCGTCGTCGGCCTTCGCAGCGGTCGGTCAGGCCTCGAACAGGGCATGTCCCCAGTAGCTGGAGGCATCGGGGACTCCCTGCGGGCAGGCGAAAAGCGCCGAACTGCCGTGGCGAATGTATTCGTTGAGCGCATCCTGCCTGCCCAGTTTGCGCTGGAGAGTGATGAACTGCACGGGATCCTTCTGGAAGCTGATGAAAAACAGCCCAGCGTCCAGTGTGCCGGTGCGGGTGTCGATGCCGTCGGTGAAGGAGTATCCGCGGCGCAGGATGCGCAGTCCGTTGTTATTCTCGTGCGCGGCCAGCCGGATGTGCGCGTTGTCCGGGATAGTCAGCTCCCCTGCGGCGGTAGTAGCCGTGAAGTCGGGGGTGTCGGATTCGGTTTTTCCGGTGAGCGGGGCACCGCTGTACTTGGCACGGCCGAATACGGCCTCCTGGTCGCTGAGCCGGTCGCGATCCCAAGTCTCGACGAACATCCGGATCCGGCGCACCACCAGGTAGCTGCCGCCCCGCATCCACTCCTGCCCGGCCTCGGCGCCGACCCAGACATGCTGGTCCAGCGCCGCTGAGTCGTCACTGCGGATATTGCGGGTGCCATCCTTGAAGCCCATCAGGTTGCGGGGCGTCTGCTGCTCTGCGCCGGTCGAGGAGGTGCGGCCGAAGCCAAGCTGGGTCCACCGGGTGACCACCGTGCCCCGCCCGAGCCGCGCCAAGTTGCGCACCGCGTGGAAGGCGACCTGCGGATCGTTGGCGCACGCCTGGATGCCGATATCACCTCCGGAACGTGCCGGATCCAGGATCTCGCCCGGCAGCGGTGGCAGCTCGGCCAACGCCACCGGCCGGTGCGGCGCCAGCCCGAAGCGCCCGTCGAACAGTGACGGGCCGAACCCGATAGTCACGGTCAGGTGCGCGGGCGGCAACCCGACAGCCTCTCCGGTATCTGCCGGGGGAATCTCGTCGGCGTGTGAGTCGCCGGGAACCATGGCGCCCGCCGTCATCGCTGCCGCAGCTGCGGTCCACGTCTTGAGCATCTTCTGCAGATCTTCACGGCGGGTGGTGGTGACGTCGAACGCCGCGAAGGCAAGGCGGTCCTGGATGTCGGTGGTGATGCCGGCTTGGTGAGCCCCGTAGAAGGGGACGGTCTGATCGGAGGTCGCGGCTGGATTCCTGGCGCAGCCGGCGAGTCCGACACCCGCAGCGTTGAGAATTCCCAGTCCGGCGACACCGCCCAGCAGGCGCCGCCGAGACAGCCGAGCCGCCTGGACGGGGTTCATGTCACCACCAGCCCCGCGACTTGGGACAGCGGCTCAGCCAGCGCGTTGATCCCGTTGGCCAGCTGGCGCCGCTGGTCCTGGGTAACGGTGCTGTAGTCGACATAGCCATCGCCTTGCCGGTACTTCGACAGGCTGTCAGCCACATCTGCGAAGCGGGCCTGCAACTGCTGGGTCAGCGCCGCGTCCTTGGCCGCCAGAGCCGGTGTGAGCAGCTCGAAGCCCTTGCGCGCGCCCTCCACGTTGGCCGCGAAGTCCCACAGGTCGGTATGCGAGTACCGCTCCTCCTCGCCCGTCACCTTCGTTGTCGACACCTCGTTGAGCAGCTCTCCGGCACCGTTGGCCAGCTGCGCCGCCTGGTAGGTCTCAGTGGCGACCTTTGACTTGAGCGTGGCCACGTCAGCATCAAGCTTGTCGGCAACCGGGCGCATCCCGTCGAGCGTGTGATCTTGCCACAGTGCCTTTTCGATGCGGTGGAATCCGGCCCAGTCCGCGGGATCGCTGACGCCGTCAATGCGGGCATCGATGCTCGTATCGAGATCCCCGAAGCCCTCCGCCACCGGCTCGATGTGCTCGTAATGCACACGCGCCAGCGGGTAGAGCTGCTTGGCTTTGT
>DASQVU010000217.1:0-18932 GCA_035640615.1 Pseudonocardiaceae bacterium | reverse complement strand
TCGCAGCGACCAGCAGGATGATCCGGTCTTCGACCGCACCGAGTAACGCGTCTTGCTGCGTGCGGGAGAAGCGATGCACCTCATCGATAAACAGCACGGTGGCTTGGCCTTCTTCCCGACCCAGCCGGCGGCGGGCTGCGTCGATCACGGCGCGGACCTCCTTGACACCGGCCGACAGCGCCGACAACGCCTCGAAACGCCGGCCGGTCACCTGCGACACCAGCCGGGCCAGTGTGGTCTTCCCGGTGCCCGGCGGGCCATACAGGATCACCGACGCGGTCGCATCTCCCTCGATCAACCTGCGCAGCGGGCTGCCTGAAGCCAGCAGATGGTCCTGCCCGACGACTTCCTCCAGCGTGGTCGGCCGCATCCGGACCGCCAGTGGCGCTGTGGCGGACAACCGCTGCTCGGCGCGCTGCTCGGCTTTCGCGGCGAACAGCCCGTCACTGAAGAGGGCTTGATCCTCATCCACACCGCGACGGTACCGCGATGGATCGCCACAGCCGCCAGCTCAGCCTTGCCCGACTGGACGGCGCACATAGCGGTCATCACGCCGGGTGCGCAGTAGCAACACCAGGATCCCGGCGAAGGTGATGCCAGCCAGATTCACCAGGAGCTGCAGCGCCGACTCCAGTGCCGTCCGCCAGGCACCGGTAGTCGCCGCGAAGGCCGCGAAGGCTGCTGCGGGCACCGTGGTCACCGAAATGAACACCCCGATGAGCACCTCCGAGCGCGCCGAGATGAGGCTAAGCATTCCGGCGGCACCCGCTAGCAACGCGAGGATCAGCGAGAACGGGCCGACCTGGTAGATGAAATCCACCTGCTTGAGTGAGGTCACCACGCCCACGTCGACCAGCCCAGACCACTCGCCGAGTAGCGCGCCCGCCGCCGCGATGAGCATCGCGAGCGGGAATCCCACTCCCAATGCCGACGCTGCCCTGCTGATCAGATCCTTCCGGCGCAACACGACCCCCACCGCAAGCGCCGCCAGCGGCGCAAATTCGGGGCCGACGACCATGGCGCCCACTATGGTGATCGGTGAATCGGTGATCACGCCAACCACCGCGATGAGACAGGCCAGGGTGAGGAAGGCCAGGAAGGTGAACGTGAGCCGGGAATCATCCCCGGTGCGTGCGATGAGCTCATCCCACACCACTGCGTCCGCGGGATCGCCGGGTGTGGCCTCCGCGGCAGCATTGGCAACGTCAGACAGCACCGTGTCTAACGATCCGAGCGTGATGGCGCCGATGTGGTCGATGCCAAGTGCCGACAGGTCGGCCAGCACCCCGTCGGCCGACTCCCGGACCACGTCGGCTTGAACCAGGTCACCAGAGGGATCGACGGCAGCACCGCGCAGGACAGTCAGGTGAACTGCGCCGGGATTGTCTCGCAGCGTGTTGAGCACTGCGTCGGTCACCTCCGCGGGGCAGGTGATGCGCAGGTGCAGCACGTACTAGCCCTTCACGGCAGGCGTTGCATCGACTCCAGCCTCTCTGCGCTGCTCGGCAGTGATGGGGGCCGGTGCACCGGTGAGCGGGTCCAGGCCACCACCGGACTTGGGGAAGGCGATCACGTCGCGCAGTGAGTCGGCACCGGCGAGCAGCATGCAGATCCGGTCCCACCCGAAGGCGATCCCGCCATGCGGCGGCGGCCCGTAGCGAAACGCCTCCAGCAGGAACCCGAACTTCTCCTGTGCCTCCTCGTCCGAAATGCCCAGCACCCGGAACACCCGCTGCTGCACCTCAGCCTGGTGGATACGGATCGAACCCCCGCCGATCTCATTGCCGTTGCACACCAGGTCGTAGGCGTAGGCCAGCGCGGATCCGGGGTCGGCTTCGAACCGGTCGAGCCACTGCGGGGCCGGTGCGGTGAACGGGTGGTGCACCGCAGTCCAGCCACTGTGCCCCATGGCGACGTCACCACTGCCCTCGACCGGCTCGAACAGCGGCGCGTCCACGACCCAGACGAATGACCAGGCCGACTCGTCGATCAGACTGCACCGGCGGCCGATCTCAACCCGGGCGGCGGCCAGCAGCGCACGCGCCTGGCGGGGATCGCCGGCGGCGAAAAATACGCAGTCGCCGGGATTGGCTCCGACCACCTTGGCCAGTCCCTCCCGCTCGTGCTCGGCGAGATTGCGCGCCACCGGGCCGGACAGCTCACCTTCCGCGCCGATGAGCACATAGGCCAGACCCTTGTGACCGCGCTGCTTGGCCCAGTCCTGCCAGGCGTCAAGCTGCCGGCGGGACTGAGCGGCGCCACCGGGCATGACGACCGCACCCACGTAGGGTGCTTGAAAGACCCGGAACGGGGTGTCGACGAAGTATTTGGTGAGCTCGGTTAGTTCCAGACCGAAGCGCAAATCCGGCTTGTCGGTTCCGTAGCGCGCCATCGCATCGAGGTAGCTGAGCCGGCTGATAGGCAACTCGATCTGATGCCCAGCCAGCTCCGACCACAATGCGGCGATCACCTTTTCGCCAAGCGCGATCACATCGTCCTGGTCGACGAAACTCATCTCGATGTCGAGCTGGGTGAACTCGGGTTGCCGATCGGCGCGGAAATCCTCGTCCCGGTAACAGCGCGCAATCTGGTAATAACGCTCCATCCCGGCGACCATGAGCAGCTGCTTGAAAAGCTGCGGTGATTGCGGGAGCGCGTACCAGCAGCCGGGCTGAAGGCGCGCCGGAACCAGGAAGTCGCGCGCGCCTTCTGGAGTGGATCGGGTCAGGGTCGGAGTCTCGATCTCAACGAATCGTTCCGCGTCCAGAACAGTGCGGGCGATCCGGTTGGCCTCGCTGCGCAGCCGCAACGCAGCCGCCTGACTTGGCCGGCGCAGATCGAGGTAACGGTGGCGCAGCCGTACCTCCTCGCCGACCTCCAGGTGCTCATCCAGCGGGAACGGCAATGACGCCGATTCACTGAGCACTGTCAGCTCCTCGGCGGTGAGCTCGATCTGACCGGTGGGCAGCTCCGGGTTCTCATTGCCCTCGGGGCGGATCGCCACTGTGCCGGTGACTTGGAGGCAAAACTCCGCGCGCAACCGGTGGGCCCGCAGCGTCATGTCGCCCTCGCGGAAAACCACCTGCGCCACTCCCGAGGAATCCCGCAGGTCAATGAAGATCACTCCACCGTGGTCGCGGCGCCGGGCAACCCAGCCGGCAAGGGTGACGGTCTGCCCTGCGTGCTCGGCGCGCAGCGCGCCGGCAGGGTGGGTGCGCATCACGGGGTGTGGCTCCTCGATTTTTCAGCGACGAAATCCGACCCTGCAGAGGCTAGCCGCGCCGCTACTCCGCCGCCCGCCGCGCCCCGTTCACAGTAAGGTGAGCTGCTCTGCCGACGCGCTGGTCTCATCCGGGGCACTGCCCGGCACAGGCCCTGCCCGCGGCGCGGCCCGACGAACCGGCCGCAGCCGTGCCTGGCCAGGTGAGACGCGCCCGACACCGTAGTGCCGAGCCAGCTCGGCTACCCGAGCCGCAACCTCGCGCTGGTAGGCCTTGGGAGCGTACGCGGCGGACCCGTACAACTCGTGATAACGAGGAACCAGCTCTGGATGCTCACGCGCCAACCAAGCGAAATACCATTCCCGCGCGCCCGGTCGCAGGTGCAGTACCAGCGGGGTGACCCGGCGAGCGCCGGCCTCAGCGATGGCGCGCACCGTCGCCTCCAGCTGGCTGGGCAAGTCACTGAGATAGGGCAAGATCGGCGCCATCAGCACTCCGCACCCGATTCCCGCATCGGTGAGCGTGCGACACACGCCAAGCCGGGCACGGGGCGCTGGCGTACCCGGCTCGACCTGCCGCCACAGCGTCTGGTCTATGCACCCCACCGAGACGTTGACCGACACATCAGTGACTGCCACGGCTTCACGGAGCAGGTCAAGATCACGCAATACCAAGGTCCCCTTGGTGAGGATCGAGAACGGGTTGCGCGAATCGCGCAGTGCCTCAAGGATGCCGGGCATCAGGCGATACCGTCCCTCGACCCGCTGGTAGGGGTCGACGTTGGTGCCCATCGCGATGTGATCGCCCGCCCAGCGCGACGAGGCGAGCTCCTTGCGCACCAACTCCGGCGCGTTGACCTTCACCACGATCTTGGTATCGAAATCGAGCCCGCTGTCGAGATCGAGGTACTCGTGCGTCCGCCGCGCAAAACAGTAGCGGCACGCATGGCTGCAACCCCGGTACGGGTTGACGGTCCACTCGAAAGGCACCCGGGAGCCGCCAGGTACCTTGTTCAGGACCGAACGGGCCCGCACCTCGTAGAACGTCATCCCGCGGAATTCCGGGGTGTCAAAGGTGCGAGTGATGATGTCGCCCGCCCCGAACAGCGCATCCTGGGCGGAGTCGTCGGACAGCGTCAGATTGTCCCATCGCACCGGCCCACTGTATCGAACTTATGTTCGATCCACCAGGAGGCGTGCCCCACCTGATGAGTGCACTGGACAGCAGGACCGGACGGCACCGTCACCACGGGAAGGGCGAGCCCGCCACCGTGGTGATCCATGGACATGGGCACGGACATGGGCACGGGCACGGACCGGCGGTTGCGGCGTCGCGCCGGGTCCGCATGTTGCTGGCCGCGGCCCTCATACCGGTCGCGCTGGCCATCCTGATCGGCCTGTGGCTGACCTGGCCGGGTGACCCGCCCCGGAGCAAGATCGACGTCGGATTCGGGCAGCGGCCGGTGCAGGGTCAAGTACTTGCCGCCAGCTCGGCCCCGTGCACCAGCGGTAGCACCGGCGCCGGCCAGGCCAAGAACTGCATCTCTCTCAACGTCTTACTCACCAACGGTGACTCACCGGGCGTGATGATCCAGCAGGTGCTTCCCGACGAACCGAGCACGCCCCATTTCACCGCCGGCGACGACATCGTGCTGGCTTACACCGGCGGCAACCCCTCCGAGTCGGAGTCGTACCAGATCCAGGATTTCCAGCGAGGCAGCTCGATGCTCTGGCTGGCCGCACTGTTCGCCGCCGCGGTGCTGCTGCTCGGCCGGTGGAGGGGCCTCGCCTCACTGCTCGCGCTGGGCTTCAGCTTCCTGGTATTGGCGGTCTACCTGTTCCCTGCGGTCCTCACCGGCGCAAGCCCCGTGGTCGTCGGTGTGCTGGCCGCTGGCGTGATCATGTTCGGAGTGCTGTACCTCACCCACGGGCTTTCCGCGCAGACCTCCAGCGCGGTGCTGGGCACGGTATTGAGCCTGGCGCTGATCGGCGTGCTGGGAACCGCCTTTTCTGCGGCCACCCGACTCACCGGGCTCGATGACGACACGGCGAAGCTGATCGGAGTCCTTGGCCACGGGATCGACGCCCGGGGTCTGCTGCTGGCCGGCATGGTGATCGGTGCTCTTGGCGTGCTCGACGACGTCACGGTCACCCAGACCAGCGCGGTATGGGAGCTACGCCGAGCCAATCCGGAGCTCGGCATCCGGGCGCTCTACACCTCCGCCCTGAGGATCGGCCGAGACCACATCTCTTCGGCGGTGAACACCCTGGCGCTGGCCTATACCGGTGCCGCGTTGCCGGTTCTGCTGATCTTCTCGCTGTCCGGGCAGGGTTTCGGCACCATGGTCACCACCCAGGACATTGCTCAGGAAGTAGTGCGCACCCTGATCGGCAGCATCGGGCTCGTCGCCGCCGTCCCGATCACCACAGGTATCGCCGCCCTGGTCGCCCGCCATGATGACATCGAGCCCGCCGGCTAGCAGGGGTCGGAGCGGCACTACAAACCGCGGGGTCTGTCCGGCGCAGCAAAGCCCTGCAAGAAGGGGTTCGTGGCGCGTTCCCGGCCGATGGTGGTCGTCGGGCCGTGGCCGGGTAACACGGTAGTCGCGTCGTCCAGTACCAGGATCTTGTTCTTCAGCGAGGCAAGCATCTGCTGATGGTCGCCCCCGGGTAAGTCGGTGCGCCCGATGGAGCCGGCGAACAACGTATCTCCCGCCAGCAACAGGCCCTGCCCGTCGCCAGTGACCGAACGGAAGGTCACCGACCCACGGGTATGGCCCGGCGTGTGGTCCACGGTGAAGTTCAACCCGGCCAGCTCCAAGACTGTGCCGTCGGTTAGTAAGCGCACCGCACGCGGCTCGCGTAACTCCACCCGGCCACCGAAGAGCTGACCCACCTCAGCCGAGAACGCGCGCATCGGATCGGACAGCAGAACCCGATCCTCCGGGTGAATCCAGGCCGGTATGTCATGGCCGTCGCAGACCGGGCTCACCGCGAAGATGTGATCGAAATGTCCGTGCGTGAGCAGCACAGCGACCGGATCGAGGCGATGCTCGCGCAGCACCTGGTCCAGTGGCTGCTCGGCACCCTGCCCTGGATCCACCACCACGCAAGGGCCACCGGCCTCGGCAGCGAGGACGAAACAGTTCGCTTGAAAAGAACCAGTCGGGAAGCCTGCGACGAACACAGCTCCACCCTAAGGCGGAGGCTGACGTCCGGTTCACCCAGCGGCGACCTAGACTGCGCGGCGATTGGTTACCGAGCCACAGGAGTCCCGGGTGCCCACCAACGAGCAGCGCCGCGAGGCCGCCAAGCGCAAACTGGATCGCCAGCTCGCCCGGCGCGCGGAGCGGACCAAGGTGCGCCGCCGAAACACCGTGGCCGGCGCCGTGTTGGCAGTGGTGCTGGTAATCGGCATTGTGGTGCTGGTCAAGTTCCTGCCCAGCCATGATCGCAACGTCAACGCCGCCGCGAAGCCGAACGCCACGCACTCCAAGACGGACGCCTTGCGCCCGGACAGCAAGCCGGCGCCGGCGCCGATGCGGTCGAAGCCGCTACCTGCCTTCGTCGACTGCCAGTACCCGGCAACTTCACAGCCTCCGGCGCGGCCGGTAAAGCCACCACTGGCCGGTGACACCAGCGCCACAGGCACCGTGGCCGCGACCATGCAGACTTCGGCTGGTCCGATCGGCCTGACCCTGGACCGCGCGCTGGCCCCCTGCACTGTCAACAGCTTCCTCAGCCTGGCCAAGCAGGGCTACTACACCAACAGCCCATGCCACCGCCTGGTCACCAACCCGACCTTGCACGTTCTGCAATGCGGTGATCCGACCGGTTCGGGGACCGGGGGGCCGGGATACACCATCCCCGACGAGGTATTCCCGGAGCTTACCTACGGGCGCGGCTACGTCGCGATGGCCAACACCGGCCAACCCGACAGCGGGGGTAGCCAGTTCTTCCTGATCTACGGTCAAACCGAGTTGCCGCCCCAGTACACCGTCTTCGCCACGATCTCTCCGGCCGGCCTCGCCGTCCTGGACCAGATCGCCAAGGCAGGCGACGACGGGTCGCTGGAACCTTCTCCGGGTGGCGGCAAGCCGAACCAACCCGTCACGATCACTGCGATCGATGTCCCGGCTGCGTGACGCTTCAGTTGGATGAGGTGACCCGGTAAACGTCGTAGACGCCTTCGATGTTGCGCACCGCGCGCAGGACGTGTCCCAGATGTTTGGGATCACCCATCTCGAAGGAGAACCGGCTCACTGCCACCCGATCTCGCGTAGTCGTCACCGAGGCCGACAGGATATTGACCTTCCCGTCCGCCAGCACCTTGGTGACATCGGAAAGCAGCCGGTGCCGGTCCAGCGCCTCAACCTGGATTCCCACGAGGAATACTGACGACGACGATGGGGCCCACTCGACGTCGACCAGTCGATCGGGTTGGGCCCGCAGCGCCTCCGCGTTGGTGCAGTCGGTGCGGTGCACGCTAACCCCGCTGCCCCGGGTAACGAAACCGAGGATCTCGTCTCCTGGCACCGGTGTGCAGCAGCGAGCCAGTTTGGCGTAGACGTCGGCACCGCCGCGCACCCGCACGCCCGAGTCACCGGATGGCCGTCGGCGCTGGACGGTGGACGGGGTTGCCCGCTCGGCGAGGACATCGTCGGCGCCTTCCTCACCGCCGAGCAGCGCAACCAGTCGTTGCACCACGTGGCGGGGCGAAGCGTGGTGCTCGCCGACGGCCGCATAGAGCGCGCTGACGTCGGGATAGCGCAGCTCTCGGGACACCGCGACCATCGACTCGGCGGACACCAACCGCTGCACCGGAAGCCCAACGCGGCGCAGTTCCTTCGCGATGGCACTCTTGCCCGCTTCGATGGCCTCCTCGCGGCGCTCCTTGGCAAACCATTGCCGGATTTTGGCCCGGGCCCGGGGGGAGGCAACGAAAGACAGCCAGTCCTGGCTGGGGCCGGCACCTTCGGCCTTCGACGTGAAAATCTCGACGACTTCGCCGTTTTCCAGCTTTCGCTCCAGCGCAACGAGCTGGCCGTTGACCCGCGCGCCGATACAGCGATTGCCCACCTCGGTGTGCACCGCATAGGCGAAATCGACCGGGGTGGAACCCGTGGGAAGCGTGATGACCTCGCCCTTGGGGGTGAAGACGAAGATTTCCCGAGTCGCGAGGTCGTAGCGCAGCGATTCGAGGAATTCGCTAGGGTCAGCGGCCTCCCGCTGCCAGTCCAGCAGCTGGCGCATCCACGCCATCTCATCGACGTCGATGCTTCCGTTAGCGGCGCCATGGTGGGTACCGCGGGTTTCCTTATACCGCCAGTGCGCGGCGATGCCGTACTCCGCAGTCCGGTGCATAGCGCGGGTGCGGATCTGTACCTCCAGCGGATTGCCGTCTGGCCCGATCACCGTGGTGTGCAGCGACTGGTAGACGCCGAATCGGGGCTGCGCGATATAGTCCTTGAACCGGCCGGGCATGGGCTGCCACACCGAATGGACGACGCCGATTGCGGCGTAGCAATCGCGGACATCGTCGACCATGATCCGGACACCAACCAGGTCGTGGATATCGTCGAAATCACGGCCGCGGACGATCATTTTCTGGTAAATCGAATAATAGTGCTTTGGCCGGCCCTCCACGGTCGCCGTGATGCGCGCTCCCGCCAGTTGCGCGGAGACCTCATCGATCACGGTCCGCAAGTAGGTGTCCCGGGACGGGGCACGGTTAGCCACCAGGCGCACGATCTCGTCGTACTTCTTGGGATGCAGGATGGCGAAAGAAAGGTCCTCCAGCTCCCGCTTGATGGTGGCCATGCCGAGCCGGTGAGCCAGCGGAGCGAATACCTCGAGAGTCTCCCGGGCCTTGCGAGCCTGCTGTTCCGGCGGCAAGAAACGCATGGTGCGCATGTTGTGCAGCCGGTCGGCCAATTTGATCACCAGCACGCGCGGGTCGCGGGCCATCGCGATGACCATCTTGCGGATGGTCTCGGCCTCGGCAGCAGCGCCCAGCTTGACCTTGTCCAGCTTGGTTACGCCGTCGACGAGGTGCGCGACCACTGCGCCGAAGTCCTCGGCCAGCCGGCCCAGCGAGTAGTCGGTGTCCTCCACCGTGTCATGGAGCAGTGCGGCCACCAGCGTGATGGTGTCCATCCCCAGCTCGGCCAGGATCGTGGAGACCGCCAGCGGATGAGTGATGTAGGGGTCACCGGACTTGCGCGTCTGGTTGGCGTGTTTCTCTTCGGCGACGTCATAGGCGCGTTGCAGCAGCGCGAGGTCAGCTTTGGGATGCAGCTCCCGGTGCACCGCAGCGAGCGGTTCGAGCACCGGTCTGACCGGCCCTGGGCGAGCCGTGATCCGCCGCGCCAAGCGGGCCCGAACCCGCCGGGTTGCCGAAGGTAGCCGCTGGGCAGGCGTGGCTGGATCTGGGCCGGCCAGCGGCGCATCAACGCGCTGCAGGTCCTGGCTCACACGGCACTCTCCTAGCGGAGGCTGACATCATCAGATCGGGCAGATTCTCAGGGTACCGCTCGCGTTCTGCCATCAGATCCCCCAGGACCGCCCGAGCGCGGCCGGCCGAATCAGACCGTGACCAGAGCGCGGAGTGTTCGACCGGAAAGCCGGTCGCGGCCCCGCAATGATGCGATCTCCAGCAGGACTGCAATGCCGCTGACCGTGGCGCCGGCGCGCTCAACCAACGCACAGGTTGCGGCGACCGTACCGCCGGTCGCCAGGACGTCGTCGACCACCAAGGCCCGTTGATCTGGCCGGAGGACACCATGGGCCAATTCCAGGGATGCGATCCCATACTCCAGCGCATAACTTTCCCGGTCGGCGACAACCGGCAATTTGCCAGGTTTGCGCACTCCGACGACACCAGCGCCCAGCGCGTAGGCCACCGCGGCACCGAGTAGGAAACCACGGGCCTCCACTCCGATTACCACATCGACCTGCTGGTCTGGAATGATTAACCCATCCACGACTGCGCGGAATGCCCTCGCATCAGCAAATACTGGCGCGAGATCGCGAAAAAGCACTCCTGCCTGCGGGAAGTCCGCAACCTCACGAATGAGCGGCCGGAGTAATGATGCCAAATCGTCCACGTTTGGTCTGGATTTACCGGGTTCCCGTCCTGCCCGAATCTCTGCTATCAGAGCCTCTCTGAGATAGCGTCCTCGGCGGACCGTACGAATTCCTCGCGGCGTCTGGCCGATCGCCCCGCATCGTCATTTTTCTCGACACCTCAGAGTCGGCCTGGGAGGAAAAGCTTCGTGCAGTGCGGAGCTTTTGTTCAGCTCCGGTCTTATCCCGGTTCAAGATGGACTTTAGGTCCTGGATCGGTTGGGGGACCTGGACCGGCAAGGGCAACTGGACCGGCGCTGGGAGCTGGACCGGCAGGTCGGCTGGGGGCAGCGGGGCGGGCAACGCTACCGGGAATGACACCTGGAGCGGATCAGAGGACGGTTTATCGGCAGTTGGCTTCTGCTGTTCCAGGTTCAGGGTTGACCGGTCCGGTAGGGACTGATCGGCGCCCTCCGCGGAGGCAGGGCGTTGCTGGAGCGTATCGGGATGGCTCTGGTCGTACGGCCCAGTGTGGACCGTCGTCTCCGGAACTGACGATGGCGGTCGCGCCCCGGCGGACAACCGACCGTTCGCGACCTTCACAGCCGGCGTAGCGGCACGGTCCGCAGGGCGGCCGTTGGTCACCACGCGCATCGCCACCGGGCCACGATCGGGCTCAGGGAACGCCAGCACCGGCGGCCTGCCACTTGAGCCGAAGATGTCGATACCCGGAATGACAGCTAACGGCGGGCTGGATAATCCGGCGGCCAACGCCAACGCGCCACCTAGCACCGCGGCCAGCCGAATGTTCCGGCGGTAACCCACCTGGCCGGTCGCGGAGATTCGCCTGCTCACCGCGGAGAGGTCAGGGATCGTCTTGCGCTGGGCCCGGTGTGCCATCAGTTCCCGGCGCCCCCGCCGTTCCCAGCCAGGTTCGACCGCCCGAGCGGCCACCCCGGCCACGGCGGCGAGCAAGCTGCGCGCGTCGGCCCGGCCGGCTGGGTCCTTGGCGAGGCCGCGCACCACCAGGTCCCGCAGCGTCTCAGGGAGCACCTCGACTGGGGCAGGGTCGCCCCGGTGCTTGGCCGAGAGCTGCGCCGCGTCACGGGCGTAGAACGGTGGCGCGCCCACCAGGCACTCGAAGAAGGTGACCGTGGCGGCGTACACATCGCCGCTGCTGAGGCTTCCCGCAGCGCCGCTCCACTGCTCGGGCGCCAGGTAAAACGGTGTGGACTGGGTAAGCCGCCGCCGGCCCTCAACGGTCCAGAGCCCGAAATCGAGCAGCCGCGCTCTACCGGCAGAGCTGAGGATCACGTTATCCGGCTTGACGTCACCGTGCGCTAGACCCGCCTGGTGACAGGCAGACAGCGTTTGCAGCAAGTCCTTGAACATGACCAGTGCCGCCTCGGTACTGATCGCACCACGGGTGAGCAGTAGCGATCGCAGCGTGGTGCCGTTGATGTGCTCCCCGATGACGGCAGCACCATGCTCGCAGTCAAGGTACTGGTAGACGCGGGCGACGCCAGCCTGACGGATCCTGCTCAACCGCGCACACTCGCCGGCGAACCGGGCGCGGAACTCGGCATCGGCGCGCAACTCCGGCGCCAGATAGGTGATCGCGAGTGCTTTGCGGGTAATGCGGTGGCGGGCGAGGACTCGCCGGCCCACCGGATCTTCACGCAGCTGCCGCAGATGCACCACGCCCGGAACGGCCCACCCCGCCATACCAGATCCTCCCTGGTCACCCCGCCCAGCGCCGCCCCCTTTTCGTCACTCCTCGGAGCGACCTTCGGCGCCTGACTACTCAGCGTTCTACTAAATGGGCCAGGAGGCAAGGACTAGGTGGGACAACGCACCACATAGGTGATGGAGGGTGAGAAAACCCGTAGCATCTCGTTCACGCACTGTTACTCTACGCAATAATCGCCCACGTAGCGTAGTCATCCGAGTTTGCAAGTTAGCGGCTAGACGACCTGCCGGCCTTACCCGAAGGTCTGTTGCTCCTCCCGGCAGGCTGCCCACGGCGGCCGGCGGGTGCACTCTTGGTGCTCTTGGCGGGCGGGCTCGGCGCGGTAGTAGCCCCCCCGCCCGGGGATGTGGAGTCGCCGTGTTGGTCGGGCGTTTCCTGCTCGGCACCCTCAGCCGCGGACGCAGCCTTGCGGGCTAGCTTCTCCCGGCGCTGCGCGACCCGCTCAGCTTGCTGCCGGTAGGCCGGCCGGCTCATGGTGAAGTCGACCACCAACGGGGTCGCCAGCAGGATCGAGGACATGGTCCCGGCAATGATGCCCACCATTTGCACCAAGGCGAGATCCTTGAGCGTTCCGACACCCAGCAGCCCGACGCCGACCAGAAGCAGGCTGAGTACCGGCAGCACCGCGATCAACGACGTGTTGATCGAACGCATCAGGGTCTGGTTGATCGCGAGGTTGGCGGCTTCTGCATAGGTCCGCCGAGTCAGGCCGAGCAGTCCACGGGTGTTCTCCTGGACCTTGTCGAACACCACGACGGTGTCGTAGAGCGAGAAACCGAGAATGGTGAGCAAGCCGATGACTGTTGCGGGCGTCACCTCGAAGCCGATCAGCGAGTAGATCCCGGCGGTCACCAGCACGTCGTGCGCCACGGCAATCAGCGCCGCCAGCGCCATCCGGGGCTCAAAATAGATCGCCAGGAAGACGCTGACCAGGGCAAGAAACACCAGCAAAGCGATCAGCGCCTGCCGGCTGATCTCGCCGCCCCAGCTGGCACTCACCGCGCTGTCGCTGATCGCCTGCTCGCTCGGACGACCGTCCTTACCCAGCGGCCGTAGCTGGTCGAACAGTGCTTTCTTCACCGCGAACGAGGTACGGGTGTCCAGCGCGGTAGAGCGGATCAAGATACTTGTCGCGGAGCCGCTACCGACGGTTTGGACCGACTCCGGAGCATGTCCCGCGGCGTTAGTGAACACCCGCTCAGCCTGCTGGGTGGTGATCACGCCAGCCGCTCCTTGAGCCGGAAGCTGTATCCGGGTGCCGCCTTCGAAGTCAATACCCAGGTTGAACCCGCGCAGCAGGATCGAGGCGAGGCACACCACGACGAGCAGGCCAGACAGCGAATACCAGATCCGCCGGCGCCCGACGATGTCGAACGCACCGGTTCCGGTGTACAGGCGCCCTAGCGTGCCCGCCATCAGGACCCCTTCCCAGCTGTCGCCAGCTCTGATCGGCTGGCGGCCCCGGCTCGCTGCGCGGCTCCGAGCCCGGACAGCGCCGGCTGGGACAGCAGCGGGGAATGTGACGCCATCGCCACCAGCGGATGGGTGGCGAGGAAGACCACCACCAAGTCGAGCACCGTGGACATGCCGAGAGTGAAGGCGAAGCCCTTCACCTGCCCGACGGCCAGGATGTAGAGCACGGCGGCGGCCAGGAAGCTCACCGCGTCGGCGGTCAGGATGGTGCGGCGGGCTCGAACCCAGGCCCGAGGCACCGCGGAGCGGAACGTTCGGCCGTCGCGGACCTCATCCTTGAGGCGCTCGAAGAAGATCACGAAGGAATCCGCGGTGATGCCGATAGCGACGATGAAGCCGGCCACCCCGGCCAGGTCAAGGGTGAACCCGATCCATCGCCCGAGCAGCACCAGCACGGCGTAGACGATGATTCCCGACAACGCCAACGACAAGATCGTCAACACGCCCAGCGCGCGGTAGTAGAACAAGCAGTAGATGAACACCACGAGCAACCCGAGCAGCCCGGCGATCAGACCGGCTCGCAGCGAGGACAGGCCTAGGGTGGCCGAGACCGTCTCAGATTCCGAAGACTGGAACGACAGTGGCAGCGAACCGTACTTGAGTACCTCGGCCAGGTCCTTCGCTTCGGTCTGGGTGAAGCTGCCGGTGATGCGCGTCTGCTCGCCGGGCAGGATCGCGGTGGTGATCTGCGGTGCCGATACCACCTCGGTGTCCAGCACGAACGCTGCCTGCTTGCCGACGTTGCTCTGCGTGTACTGACCCCAAATATCTTCGCCCTTGGGCTTGAGGTTCAGCCGTACCTCATATCCCGGACCGTCCGATCTCGGCCCCCACGACGCATTGGAGATCTGCTCGCCGGACAGGAACGCAGGGCCCAGCAGGTACTTCGCGGTGCCGTGCTGGTCGCAGGTCACCAGCGGCAGGTTCGGGTCGTCGTTGCCGCGCAGCGGCGCGGGAGCAGCGCAGTTGAGGGTGGCCAGCGCCTGCTGCTGCACCGTGGGATCCGCACTTTGCAACCGCGCCCGCGCCTGCCGGATCTGCTCCGCGACCTCTGGATTGGCGGACTCGGCCGGGGCATTGCCGACCGGCGGCGCTGGTGCGCTAGTGGTAGGCGCGGGCAGCGTCGGGGTGGGGGTCGGGGTCGGCTCAACCGGCGGCGGTTGTTCCGCCTGTTGGGGTGCCACGGGTGCCGGCGCACTCGGTGACGGTGCCGGTGATGGCGAGCCGGGCGGCGCGGCCGGACCGTTGCCGCTGGGAGTTTTACCGCCCGGCGCCGGCGCGGGTCTCCCAGCGGGCTCCTCGGATATCACGGGGCGGAAGTAGAGCTTGGCCGTCTGCCCGAGGGTCCGGGCTTGGTCACCGTTCTCACCGGGCACTGTGATGATCAAGTTAACGCCATCGAGCACGACTTCAGCACCGCTGACGCCGATCCCGTTGACCCGTTGCTCGATGATCTGCCGTGCCTGATCGAGGGACTCATGGGTGGGTGGCCGGCCATCGACAGTCCGGGCGGTGAGGGTCACCCGAGTTCCGCCTTGCAGGTCGATACCCAGCTTCGGGGTGGGCTGCCCGCTACCGGTGAGAAAGACCAATGCGTACAGCAGGGCAACGATCCCAGCGAAGATCGCTAGATTACGCCAGGGGCGGAAGCGCCCGGCCGGTGGTGCCACGGTGGGTGGTTCTCCTCATTGCAATACTCCGAAGACCTGCCTGCAGGGTCGAGCATCATCCCTGCCCTGCGCCGCTGCGCCAGGTGCCGGGCACCGGCGAGGTGGTTCCACTGTGCCAGCACCACAGCCAGCCCAGTCGGTGGGGCCGGGATGCGGGGCAGGGCTGCGGGAGCGTATCGCCCCGGCACCGCAGCCAATCAGGCGCCGTCGGTTCGGGTGCCGTCGCCAGGCGCTGCCAGCGGCGCGCTGGGCGTGCTGTCCGCGATCCTTTCCCGGATGGCTGCGCGCAACCACGTGGTACGTACCCCCGGCGCGATCTCCAGATCAACCGTCGTCTCATCCGTGCTGCCGACCACGGTCGCGTACAGACCAGAGGTCGTCATCACCCGATCGCCATTGGTCAGCGAGCTTTGCAGCCGTTGCGCGTCAGCCATCGCCCGTTTCTGCCGGCGCCCATTCAGAAACAGCGGCACCGCCAGTACGACGACGAGGAGCAACAGCAGGAACAGCGGGTCCATGGCTCTCCGATCACCATTAGCGTTCCTGCACCGAGTGTGCCAGCTCACGCAACCGCCGGTCGTGATCAAGCGGAATGCTGAGCTCAGTATCGGCCGAACGGCCCAGTAGGAGCCGCTGATCGGATTAACAGCCGGTCTCTTGTCGCCCGCCGCCGACCTGTGGGCGCAGTGACGCAACCAAGACTCTCAGCTTCCCGAGAGAGCCTGCTCGATTCCTTAGGGTTGCGCCGCAGTTCCGGGTGAGATCCAGCCCGATGAAGTCCGAGGCCGCCGACGAAAGGACGACGCGTTGCCGTC
The DNA here is from genome assembly GCA_035640615.1 of Pseudonocardiaceae bacterium. Lineage (GTDB taxonomy): Bacteria > Actinomycetota > Actinomycetes > Mycobacteriales > Pseudonocardiaceae. The sequence continues at coordinate 2,939 of DASQVU010000217.1, read as the reverse complement.
GCACCGCTACTCCACACCTCGTTACCGACCTAGCGCCCACGCTCTGGACACCCACACAACGGGTGTCCACACCCTGGTTGCCGACCGCGCCGGCCGCAGCGCAACGGCCACCATGACACCGGTGCGAGTCCCAGTGGCTACTCCCAGCCCGGCGCTGCCAGTAGGTCCAGGTTTCGCCGACACGCTGCTGAGCCGCATCGAAGTGGACGAGCGAACTTTCGTGCTGCGTTATGTCCAACCCGGTCTGGTCGGGCTCATCGACGGCACGCTGTCGACGCTGGCACCGATCTTCGCGGTGGCCCTGCTGTCGACGTCCCATGCTGCGCTGCTGGTCGGGCTAGCCACCGCGCTGGGGGCCGGGATCAGCATGGGCCTGTCCGAGGCGCTGTCCGACGACGGCGGGCAGACCGGTCGAGGTTCAGCCATCACTCGAGGATCGATCACCGGGGTGATGACCACCGTCGGTGGAATCTTCCACGCCTTACCGTTCTTGATTACCGATCGCACCATTGCACTGGTGTTCGCCGCCATCGTGGTCGCTATAGAGCTCGGTGTGATCGCCGGGATCCGGAAACGGTACATGGACGTCTCGCTGCGGAGCTCGCTCATCCAGGTCGTTTTCGGCGGCATCCTGATCGTAGGGGTGGGCTTGTGGTTGGGCGGGCTTTAAGCCCAGCCCTGCCAGCGACATGCCTCACGGCCCCGGGTCGAACAGCGTTGGCCCGGGGTCTAAAGCCGCTTCGGCGGGCGGGTCCAGCCGCAGGTGCCGCCACGCGGCGGCGGTGGCCACCCGTCCGCGCGGCGTGCGGGCGAGCATGCCGGCTCGAACCAGGAAGGGTTCGCATACCTCCTCGACGGTGGCTGGCTCCTCTCCGACCGCGACAGCGATGGTGGAGATCCCCACCGGTCCCCCACCAAAGGTACGCACCAGCGCGGTGAGCACCGCCCGATCCAGCCGGTCCAACCCCAGCTGGTCAACGTCATAGACCGCCAGGGCGGCACGGGCCACCTCGAGGGTGATCGCGCCGTCAGCGCGGACCTCCGCGTAATCCCGAACCCGGCGAAGCAACCGGTTAGCGATCCGCGGCGTGCCGCGGGAGCGGGTGGCAATCTCAGCTGCTCCATCGGTGCGCAGGTCTACCCCAAGGATGCCGGCCGAGCGGTGCAGCACCAGTTCGAGCTCGGCCGGCTCGTAGAACTCCATGTGCGCGGTGAAGCCGAACCGATCCCGCAGCGGGCTGGTCAACGCGCCGGATCGGGTGGTGGCGCCGACCAGCGTGAACGGGGCTATCTCCAGGGGGATGGAGGTGGCTCCCGGGCCCTTGCCGACCACGACGTCCACCCGGAAGTCCTCCATCGCGAGGTAGAGCATCTCCTCCGCGGGCCGGGCCACCCGGTGGATCTCGTCGATGAACAGCACGTCACCTTCGACGAGGTTGGACAGCATCGCGGCGAGGTCGCCAGCGCGCTCCAGCGCCGGTCCGGAGGTCACCCGGATCGCACTACCCAGCTCCGCAGCAATGATCATCGCGAGGCTGGTCTTACCTAATCCTGGCGGCCCGGACAGCAGCACGTGGTCCGGTACGGCGCCGCGCCGTCGAGCGCCCTCGAGAACCAGCTCCAACTGCTCGCGGACCCGAGCCTGGCCGATGAACTCAGCCAGCCGGCGGGGCCGCAAGGTGGTCTCCAGTTCGGCGTCCGCCGGGTCCACCACGGCCGAGACCGGTCGTGGGCTGGTCACCGGTTGCCGCCCAGCCGGGTCAACGCGCTACGGAGCACGTCGGAGGTCTGCGCCGGCGTGGAATCGGTTTCGGCGAGCACCGCATCCACGACCTGCTCGGCTTGCCGGCCGGCGAATCCGAGCCCGATCAACGCCTCGGTCACCTGAGTGCGTATGGCGCCACCGGCACGGGTGCCCGGACCCGGCGCCACCGCGGCAAGCGATCCCACCTTGTCCCGCAGCTCCACGATCAGCCGCTCAGCACCCTTGCGCCCGATGCCGGGTACCCGGGTGAGCGCCACGAGGTCACCGCCGGCCAGCGCGGTGCGCAACGCGTCCGGATCGAGCACGGCCAGCGTCGCCAGCGCCAGCCGGGGTCCCACCCCGGAGACTGTCTGGAGCAGCACGAACAACTCCCGGGCCGCGGCGTCGGCGAAACCGTATAACGTCAGCGAGTCCTCGCGGACCACGAGCGAGGTGGCTAGCTGAGCCTGGTCACCGCGCCGCAAGGTGGCCAGGGTGGCCGGCACGGCATACACCGCCAGCCCGACACCGCCCACCTCGATCACGGCGTGGTCCAGCTCCACGGAGATCACCTGTCCCCGCACCGAAGCGATCATCGTGCCCCTTGCGCGTGGCGCGCCGCGGCGGCCAGCCGCGCCCGATGGGTCCGAGCCAGCTGCGCCGAGCGAGCTCTGGCCTGGGCGAGCCGCTGGCTCATCGGCGCCCGCCAGAGATGGCAGATCGCCAGCGCCAGCGCGTCCGCGGCGTCGGCCGGCCGCGGCTTTGCGGGCAGCGCGAGCAGCCGAGTGATCATCGTCGTGACCTGTTCCTTACCGGCCCGACCAGAACCGGTGACGGCTGCCTTGACCTCACTGGGGGTATGGAAGGTCACAGCCAGTCCTCGCTTCGCTGCAATCAGCGCCACAACTCCACTAACCTGCGCGGTGCCCATTGCGGTGCGGACGTTGTGCTGGCTGAAGACCCGTTCCACCGCCACCACGTCGGGGCGGTGTTCGGCAATCCAGCGCTCCACCACGTCGGCCACCGCGATCAACCGCGCGCCCAGGTCGACATCGGGTGGGGTCTGCACGACATCGACGGCGACACAGGTGACTGACCGCCCAGGTCCCCCGTCGACCACCCCAAGCCCGCACCGGGTAAGCCCCGGATCCACTCCCAACACCCGCACTGGCACCCCCCGCAGACGAACACCCGT
>DASQVU010000216.1:0-5806 GCA_035640615.1 Pseudonocardiaceae bacterium | reverse complement strand
TCCTGGAGCCGGAACGATCGCACCGTCGCGGACACGGCTTCGCCGTACCGGTGCATGATTTCCTGCCATGCCGCCGGCTCCCCGTCTACGACCCGCATTAACAGCGCAGGTGGGTCGCTGATGGTCACGGTGGTCGTCATGGTAACCACAGAAATCGCCGTCCCTCTTCCATCGCCGCGGTTTGGTTTAGGCGGGCGCTGGCACAGGCATTGCACCCAGCTGTTCGAGCAGTTCGACCCGATCGAAAATCAAGTTTCCCGAAACGATCAAACTACCCTCAATCTCAAACCGCTCCAGGTAGGGAAGGTTCACGCGTTTGCCGGTGGCAGGAATATCTCCACCAGGGGTGCACAATGTGCCTTCATGAGTACCTTCAGCTCTGGCGTCCGTAATGACGGTGGATCCATCTTCGACAAGGCGGGTGTAGCTGATCTTGATGTCGGGGAATGCTTCCCAGAACGCCGAGAACAAGCCGATTACCTGATCGGGTCCTCGGCACAGGCCGCCGGGAGCAGCCCACTCAACGTCGGGATCTAACAACGCCCGGATCTCCTCGGCGTCTTGCGCATTGAACGCCGTAAACTTTGCATGCACAACATCCGCTGCCTGTCCCATTTGGAGGGCTCCTTTCGAGTGCAGACAGTGAGAGATTGTCTGCGCCCGCTAGGCCAGCCGGCTGTCAGCTTCCCGACAACCGCGGTGTCGCATCGCCGACACCCGCAGGTACGCCGGCGTGTCGCGCGCTCGTGCACGGTGTGTCGCGATCTGCGGTCCGGTCTTCGGATCACCGAGGAGTTCTTTGCCGCACTCGCGCCCGGCGCCCGACCCGCCGAGCCGAGCAGGCCACCGCCGTCAGGCGGGTCGTGAACTCGACGCTACCGACGCTGACGGCGAGCTGGAAATGTCAATACCGTCGAGCTCACGACACGCCTGGACGACTATTGGGCGCGTTTGCTCGGGGGGAGGTGTCAGGTCTGCCATTCGACGCGGGTGACCGGGTCGGGTTGGTAGGAGCAGAAGTAGCCGGTTCGAACCGTGGTAGCCAGGTGCACCCCCAGCGCCGGGTGCGCCTGCTCAATCCGCTTCAGGCCGGCCCGCAGCGATTTGCCGACGTTCGCACGCGCTCGCCGCGGCGGCGCGTTCGTCCCCGCCAGATCGAGAACATGAAACTGTTGGCCTGGAGCGGTCAGCAATCTGCGCAGGTATTGCAGGCCCTTGCTGTCCCTGAGGCGGATGACGACCCGCTGGAAGACGATGGTCCAGTACTCGCCCTCACGACGAAACAGGGCCACCGAGTTGGCCAACGGGTCGAGTTGCGCCCTAGCCACCACCACCTCGTCGTAAAGCTGGTTCATGCCCAGCTGCTGGGCCGCCTGCAGCGCGTCGGCCAGCAGCTGCCTGGCTCGCTGGCGGTCCAGGGTGGCGCCGCGGCGGACAAGCATGGCGCCGTAAGCACCCTGGGCCAGAGCAAGGAAGGGCCGGGCGCCGATCCGCTGCGCGTCCTCCAGCGCCACCTCGAAGTGGCGCGCGGCTGCGTCGAACCGGGACAGCGCTCCGGCGAGCACCCCGAGGTAGTAGGCGACGGGTCCCAACGGAGCCACCGCATCGCGCCCGGCCAGCGACCAGCGGCGTTCATACGGGCGAACGAGGTCATAGATGGCTGCGGCCTCGGCGGGCGCTTCGGCGTGGGCGGCCAGGGGCGTGATCGCCGTACCGGCTATGGGCAGCCAGAAGGGCGGCGGGATCCGGTCTCGGGCTCGCCACACCAGGGGGAAGGCTTCTTTGATGCCCACCCGGTCTCCTGCCAGGCAACGGAAAGCCAGGTTGATGATCCGGGCAAGGTCGAAGGGATGTTCGCGGCCGGCGGGTTCGAAATAGGCGGACGACTCCTCAGGGCGCCCCTGCAGGGCTCGCAACACCGACATCTGGACGTGGTGCGAGATCCGCACGTTGACGTCCCCGACCTGCTCGCCAAGGGCGAGCGAGCGCTGCGCGAACGATTCGGCGTCAGCGAATTCGCCGCGCAACATCGCCTGCGTGGCGCGGAACATTAACGAATGGGCGATGAACTGCGGGTAGCCGACGCGTCGAGCCAGTTGCTCGTGTGCGTCGATCTCGCGATCGGCTCCCGGGATGTCGCCTAGCTCGAACAGGTCTGAGATCAGCCAGACCCGTCCGGTGATTTCCAGCGTGACCTCGCCAGCGTGCCGGGCAAGCTCGACAACCTCGGACGCCAGCGTCACCCGCTCCTCGACGTTGTCCGGGCTCCACACCGCCAGGTGACGGGCATGCAGCGCGTAGGCCAGCGTCAGATCGTCGCCCATGCGGCGGGCTAGGCCCACCGACGTGCTACTCAACGAGTCCCGGCGGGCCGAGGAGTCGAATGGCGACAGGTACAGGGAGGTGGCCAGCCGGGCCAGCACCCGGACCTTGAGCAGCGTCTCCTCCGCACCTAGCGCGGCCAGAGCCTCGTCGAGGATCTCGACCTTAACCGGGTCGTATGACCAGGCCTCCATGTAGGCCCCGCCGTAGCCGACCTCGCCGACCCGCAGCGCGGCCTCGGCCAGCCGGTGCGGATCCCGGAACTGCCGGGCCAGGAAGGTGGCGGACTGGAATGTTGCACTCGCCTCCGAGACATGACCGGCCCACCACTGGGCGTCACCGAGCGCCAGCAGCAGGCCAAAGCGTTTCGCCGCGGCGGCCGGGTCGATCGCCGCCGCCCGTTCCAGGGCTGCGCGCAGGTTCGGCAGTTCGGTGGCCAGCCGCCGCAGTACCGGGTCATCTCGCCCAGCGCGCAGTACCGCCGGTTCAGCTCGCTCCGCCAGCCCGACGTAGTAAGCCAGGTGGCGCTCACTCACCACGCTCAGTTCATCAGTGTCAGCCAGCCGCGCGGCGGCATACTGGCGAACCGTCTCCAGCAGCCCGTAGCGCCGCTCGCCGTCCTGTTCCGTCGTGGTAACCAGGCACTGCTCGACCAGGCCGGTCAGCAGATTCCGCACGGCATCGCCGTCGATGCCCTCCCCGGCGCACACCTGCTCGGCGGCGTCCAACGTCCACCCGCCGGTGAATATGGACAACCGCCGAAGCAGCGCCCGCTCGCCCTCACTGAGCAGCTCGTAGCTCCAGTCGATGGAGGCTTGCAGGGTCCGCTGGCGCGGCACCGCCGCGTGGCTTCCGCTGGCGAGGAAGGGCAATCGGTCACCCAGGCGGTCGGCGATCTGCGCAGGCGCCATCATCCGCACCCGCGCGGCGGCCAGCTCGATAGCCAGCGGGATACCGTCGAGCTCGCGGCAGATCTGCGCGATCACTCGTGCGTTGGCCCGGGTGATCTGGAACTCCGAGCGCACCTGGATAGCCCGGTCGAGAAACAGGCGCACCGCGTCGGAGTTTCGCAGTACCTCGACCGGGTCCCGGTAGGCGTCACCGGGCAGCGACATCGACGGCACCCGCCACGCGGTTTCGCCCGGCACGCCCAGCGGTGCCCGGCTGGTGGCCAGCACCGTCAACGACGGGCAGGCGCGCAGCAGCGCATCGACGAGGTGCGCGCAGGCTCGCAGCACGTGCTCGCAGTTGTCGAGGACGAGCAGCGCACGGCGAGCCCGCAGGTAGGCGATCAGGGTGCCCAGCGGCCCCTGACCCGGCAGCTCCCGCACCCCGAGGGCGGCGATCACCGCGGCCGGTACCAGGTCGGCGCCCTCCAGCCGGGCGAGCTCGACCCACCACACCCCGTCGAGCTGGCCGTCCAGCGCGGCAGCCGCAACCTGCCAGCCCAGGCGGGTCTTGCCACACCCACCCGCGCCGGTCAGCGTGAGCAATCGCACCTGCCCGAGCAGCTCGCTGACCTCGACCAGCTCGGTGGACCGGCCGACGAAGGTGGTCAGCTCAGCCGGCAGGTTGTTGGCCAGCGCACCCAGCGAGCGCAGCGGCGGGAACTCGCCGGGCAGGTCGGCGTGCACCAGCCCGAACACGTGCTCCGGCTGGCCCAGATCCCGCAGCCGGTGCACACCCAGGTCGGCCAGCTCGACGCCCTCCGGCAGGTCGACCTGCACAAGATCGCGGGTCGGCTTCGACAGCACGACCTGGCCGCCATGCGCCGCGGCCCGCAACCGGGCGCAGCGGTTGACCGCGGGCCCGAAGTAGTTACCCGCATCGCGCAGCTGCGCCCGCCCGGTGTGCAGCGCGATGCGCAGCTTCAGCGCGGCGCCCTCCGGCCAGCGTTCGGCGGCGAAGGCGCGCTGGATGTCCAGCGCCGCGGCCAGCGCATCCCTGGCACAGCCGAACGCGCCCACCGTGCTGTCGCCCTCGCCCTGCTCCTGCGGCCGCACACCGTTATGCAGCGTGATCGCGGCGTCCAGGAGCTGGTAATGCCGCCGGATCGCCGCGCCCATCGCCTCAGGCGCGGACTCCCACAGAAACGTCGAGTTCTCCACGTCGGTCAGCAGGAACGTCACCGTGCCGACCGGCAGCTGCACAGTCAGTTGTTCGATACCGCGGTGATCCATCGGGGATTGCCCCCAACATTGTCGGTAGCGATGCGAGGAGGTTACCGGAGTTGGCCCCGCGATCCTTATTCATTATTCATTTAACGGCCGAAACCTGACCGAAACTAGCAATGGAGTTATCGTGCGAATAACACGAATCCGGCGGGTGGAGGAGGTGTGGCCTACTTGACTGTCGCCAAGCCGGGGCGGAGGCTGAAACTCCGTGGAAGGCGAGCGGGCCGGCCAACGCCGAGGTAGTCGATGAAAGCCGAGCAGGCCGCAACCTTGCTGGCAAGGACACCTCTGTTCGCGGGCCTCGACGCATCAGAACTTCTCGCCCTCGGCGCGTGCGCGGGTCGACGTACGTACCAGAAGGGGGAGCACATATTCCACCAGGGTGATACCGGAGATGCGGTGTTCGTTCTGGCGGAGGGGCGAGTCAAGGTCATCTTTGCCTCGCCGGAAGGCGACGAGATGATCCTCGCGACGCTGCAGCCACCCGATGTGTTCGGAGAGCTTGCGCTCATTGACGGAGGCCCGCGCTCGGCGTCGATCCAGACTCTGGAACCGACCACCGTGCTGACCCTCACCCGGGCGACGCTGCTGGAGCTCATTGCCAGGCATCCTGCGGTCACCGACCTCGTGTTGCGCTCGCTGGGCCGGCTCGTGCGCCGCATGATGGCGCAGGCCGGCGACTTGGTCTTTCTCGACCTGCACGGCAGGGTCGCCAAGCTGTTGCTCCGCATGATCGAGGACCGCGCCGCCCACTCGGACGGCCGTCCGTCGCTCGAGCTCAGATTGACCCAGTCCGACCTCGCTGCCATGGTCGGCGGTTCGCGGCAGAGCGTGAACCAGATCCTGCACCATTTCGAGCGTCGCGGTTATCTGCGCCTGAAAGGGCAGACCGTCATCGTGCAAGATCTTGAAGCGCTACGCCGGCGCGCCGGCTCCTGATCACACCGCCGCGCCGTCTTTCTCACCTACCCCGATCCCGACATGGAGACATATTGGGGTCAGCAGCGCCCCTGGACCCCGATATGTCTCCATGTCGGGATAGCGGGGGGCTCAGGGTGCCCAAGAGTGGGTACCACCAGCGGGTTCTTGCGCCCAGCTGCGTTCGTTGGTTCCATGGAGAAACGTGAGTAACGTAGGTCACGCTGCAGTTTTCGATCGGCGAGCGGCGGTTGCGTAGTCAATGGTGACGACTGAGGATGCCCGCTGGCTCGCCAGCTACCTCCGGAAGATGGTGTCGACCCGGCCGGCGGCCTGGGCCGGCAGCGACCTGACGTTGTCGCAACTGATTGCACTGCACATCATCAGCGCGA
>DASQVU010000215.1:0-2850 GCA_035640615.1 Pseudonocardiaceae bacterium | reverse complement strand
ACGGGTTCTCGCTGCGGCGGGATTGGTCGGTGCCCTGCTGGTGTTAGTGCCGACGCGGTTTGTCCCGCCGGGTTGGCCGGCGGCTGGCTGGGTCATGGTGGGCTGCGATGTCGGTCAGGGTGACGCGATGGTGCTGGCCACCTCGGATCCCGGCCGGGCGGTGCTGGTCGATACGGGGCCGGATCCAGGATCGGTATCGGCGTGTCTCGATCGTCTCGGCGTGCGGCGGCTGGCCCTTGTTGTAATCACGCATCTGCATGCCGATCACGTCGGCGGGCTGGCCGGTGCGCTGCGTGGACGGGCCGTTGGCGCGGTTGCGCTCGGTCCCGGGCGGAGCCCCTCGTGGGCGTTTGTCCAAGCCGTCCGGGACGCGAGCGCAGCTCACGTGCCGGTGGTCGCGCTGACCGCTGGGCAGCGACTGTCCTGGCCCGGTTTAGTGCTCGATGTCCTCGCGCCCCTACGGGACCCGCCAGCGGTGCAAGACCACCGCGCGGAAACCGATGGCACCTCGGTAAACAACACTTCAGTGGTGCTCAGGGCGACCACCACCGCCGGTCGGCTGCTGCTCACCGGGGATGTGGAGCTTGACGCGCAGGCGGACCTGCTGGCGAGTGGCACAGATCTTCGAGCCGATGTGCTCAAGGTTCCCCATCATGGCTCGCGGTTCAATGCCGACGAGTTCCTCGCCGCGGTCCGGCCACGCGTCGCAATCGTCAGTGTGGGAGCACGCAACCGCTACGGTCATCCCAGCCGACACGTGATCGACGCGTTGACTGCGAGTGGTACGCGAGTGATGCGTACGGACCTCAACGGCGACGTCGCTGTCGTGGGCGGGCCTAACCTTCGCGTGGTGGCCCGGGGAAGCACAGCGGATTCGCCGTCAAGCCCGTAAAACGTGTCTTCAGCCGCACACAGTGGGCGGCGGCTCAGCGCGGGAGGTCCTGTGTAGCGCCAAAGACGCTGCCGAGCACGCCATCGACCGGTTCACCGCGCCGCGCATCAGCAGGACCGGGGCGGGCCCCCGGACGGGGGTTTGCCGTATTGCCTGGTCGCCGGGGCGCTGTTGGAGCTGCTGCCGAGTCTTCCGGACCGTTCTCGGTTGCCGGGAACGCGGTGCTGGGCGGTGGCGCCATGGGAGCCATGTACGGGGGATTGAACAGTAATGGCGCCGGAGGAGGTAACGGGAACGGGGGAGCGAACGGTGGTGGGAACTGCGACGCTACGTCGGGTGTCCAGGGAGCGGACTCCGGTGCCGGCAAGCCCTGCGCAGGCAGTTGTTGCGGTGGAGCGACGGTGGAACTGGCAGGCCGCTCGGTGATCGAGGCTGATTTGGCTTTACCTGCCAGGAGCGGACCTCCGTGCAGCGCCGTCGCCGACAGTGCCATGGCCGATCCAGCCAACAATGCTCCAAGGGTTCGCGCAGTTAGTCCCCCGGAGCTGAGTGATGCGAACGAAGAGGCGATCATCGCCAGAAGCACGCTCCGTTTCACGGTTCACGGCCTGGGTCTACGGACCCCAGCACCTTAGTCGGCGAGACTGTACCCGCACCGCCAGCGCGCGGTGGCCTCAGCCGAACAGCACTGCGCGCTAGATCAGCTTGCTAGGGCCTCGCGGACGGCCTTGGTGGTGGGCGCCACGGTGGCTCGCGGTCCTACGTGGTGCTCGACGGCATCCAGCGTCTTCAGTCCGTCACCGGTGATGAACAGCACCGTTTCGGCGTCGGGGTCTAGGTGACCCTGCTCGACCAGCTTCTTCGTGCATGCCACCGTCACCCCGCCAGCCGTTTCCGCGAAGACGCCCTCGGTCCGGGCCAGCACCCGGATACCCTCCACTACCTCGGCGTCGGTGACGTCTTCGATGGCGCCGCCGGTGCGGCGGACCACGTCCAGTGCGTAGGGACCGTCGGCGGGCGCGCCGATGGCCAACGAGCGGGCGATGGTGTCCGGTCGGACGGGTACGACCACATCTCGACCGTTCTTGAAGGCTGAGGACACTGGTGAACATCCGGTGGCTTGGGCCCCGAACACTCGATACGGCGACGGCTGTACCAACCCCAGTTCGATGAGTTCGCGGAAGCCCTTGTCCACTTTGGTCAACTGGGAACCGGACGCGATAGGCACCACGACCTGCTCGGGCAGGCGCCAGCCGAGCTGCTCGGCTACTTCATAACCCAAGGTCTTGGAGCCCTCGGCGTAGTAGGGCCGGACGTTGACGTTGACGAATGCCCAGTCCTCGTATTCGGCGGCTAGCTCAGTGGCGAGCCGGTTGACGTCGTCGTAGGTGCCATCGACCGCGACCAGCGCGCCGTCGTAGACCGCGGTGGTGAGGACCTTGGCTCGCTCCAACGAAGAGGGAATAAGCACCACCGACTGCCAGCCAGCGCGAGCAGCGGCAGCCGCCACCGCGTTCGCGAGATTGCCGGTCGATGGGCAGGCGAGCACCCGGAAACCGAGCTGCCGGGCGGCGGCCAGGGCAACCGCGACGACGCGGTCTTTGAAGGAATGCGTGGGATTGCCGGTATCGTCCTTGACCCATACCCGGCGCAGACCCAGCGCCTTGGCGAGCCGGTCAGCGCGGATAAACCGGGTCAGGCCGGGTTGGGTGTTCGGGTGCTCGTCGACGTCGTCGGGTACCGGTAGCAGTTTCCGGTAGCGCCAGATTGACGGAGGACCGGACTCAATCTCCGATTGGCTGACGGGCTCGAAGTCGTAGCCGACCTCCAGCGGCCCGAAGCACTCGGCGCAGGCGAACTCCGCAGCTAGTGGTGTGCTGAACCCACATTCCCGGCACACCAGCTGGCGGGCCGTTCCCAGATTCAAGGCAGCAGTGGTCGTTGCATCGAGTATGCGC
>DASQVU010000214.1:0-14385 GCA_035640615.1 Pseudonocardiaceae bacterium | reverse complement strand
TCCGGCGCCGGGACGTGGGCGCGGTGCCGCGCAAGCGCGGTCACCGCGGGGTGCAGCGCCTGCGGGTCGGGTATCAGCACCCGATACAGCGAGTGTCCGTGGGTAAGGCACCAGCGCGCGACGTCGGCATCAAGGTCTGGGTCGAAACCGAACTCCGCATCGGAAGACAAGCCGTCGGGTATCACGATCTCCGTCCAGCCGGTGCCGGTCTGATGCGCTGGCCGCGGGCTGTGCCTCAAGCCGATGTGCAGCACGTGCTGCCGGCCCAACCGGGTCGTCGGCCACCTCGATTCGTCATGTAACAGGATCACTGCTGCGCCACCGGCGAGCGACGAGAAACCGGGCATAAGCAGCGGGTAGCCGGCCATGGCATCCCGTTCAGCGCACATAGCTGCGCCGTCGCGCCGTTCGTTGAGCCGATCACCACACCGGGGTAGGTAATGCCTGATCCGCATCCGTAGTGCGCGGTGAGCCAGTAGGGAAGATCATCGATGTCGAGATTGGCCAGATCCCGCAGGCTCAGAGCTCGATGGCCTCGCGCGCCGGCGCGCCCGGCCAGCCAACGGTGTCGAGGGCACACGCCGCGATCGCCTCGGTACCGGGTGATGCGTTATTGAGCGCAGCAGCGATATGCCGCACCGCGAACAGGGCCGGATCCGGCGCGGTCGCGAGCGCTGGATGCGGTGCAATGCGCGGGTCCCTCCCGGTATCGCGCTGGAGTGCGAACGCGGGCGGAGTGCCCCGCATGCAGCCGGCTCAACGTCGGTGGGCTTTGACGGCACCGGCTGCGGCACCGCGCGGTTATCCCGCGCTGGTTGTGCCTCAGCGGGTGCTGTCGCGATCCACGATCGGCTGCCGCGTGTTGAGGACCGGGTCGTCGTCAGCGGGCGGCTCCGGGTCCTTCCACTCCTCGGCATGGGTCGGCCCGGTACCGCGAATCATGCCCTCGACGTCACTGGCCAGCGCGTCATCCTGGCGCGGCCCGTGCTTGTCACTACCTCTCTGCACTGGATGTCCCCTCTCTATGACGTGCTAGTGAAACGCAGCAGCGCGGCGACGCCGTCGGCGAGCTCGGGCTGCTCGCCCGGCGGTGGCGCACCGCCGGCCGCGCTGCCGGCCCGGTCCGGTTCGGTTGCGGCGGCCGGATGTGGGAGTAACACCAGCTCGGCCCCGCTACCAGCAACGGCGCGCACCAGCGCGGCATCTGCTCGCTCAAGCCCGAGTACCGGCGCACCGATCTCCCGAAGCTCTTCTTTGGTGCGCGCGAGCTGCGCCGGTTCAGGACCGATCCAGAGCCGCAACTCGGAGGACGGATCATCGTGCAGCAGTAGCGCGCTGACCTGCTTGCGCTGGAGCGCCTGGATCACCGCGGCGAGGCCTTCCACGGCCAGGCCCGTGTTCCGCCCGCGCTCCTGCTCGAACTGTGCGACCAGCTGCCCGGTTCGCTCGGCGGCACGCTGGGCGGCGAGGCGGCGCACCTGCTCGTCGACGGACTGATCGGTGGTGCGGTCGTCGGGCCCTGGACCCGCCATCTCCTCGGTGATCGCCCGGCTGCGTTCCCCGAGCGCCTCGCGCACCAGGCTGCGGGCGCGGACATCCCCGGTCAGCACGATCAGCTCGGCGTGCAGCGTGGTGACCACCCGCTCGATCTCCGCAGCGAAGCTGCGAGCGTTGCGGGCCCATACCTCCTCGGTCCGGTGCTGCATGCTGTAGTGCGCGGCGCCACCGGCGCTGGCTTTGTGTACTGGATGGTCTTCGCCTTCCTCGCTCCCGCAGCGCACTTGCTGGCCGGTGCGGTCGAATGCGGTGATGGTCGCCACCGTGCGGCTCAGCGCAACCACGACGTGGGGCACGTACTCGGGAGTCTGTGCCAGCAGCGGCAACAGGTGCGGCAGCGCCGCCCAGCGGGCTAGCTCCCGCCGGGGTGGGTTGGGTAGGTCGGCCTCGTGCAGCACCCGGCCATCGCCGGCGAAGACCGCGCGCCCCGCTGCGCCAGGTTGGGCATGGCTCTGCGTCGCAGCTTCGCCTGCAGCGTCGACAGTCTTGTCATCCGCACCCTGCTCGCGTAACTGTTCGGCCAGCGCCTCCCACCGCAGGCGCACTTCATGCGGTGCTCCGGCGCGGTTGCGGCTGACGTCCAGGTACACCGAGGCCACCCAGCCGTGATGGGTGGCGAGTTCGCGCGGGATCTCGGGTAACACGGTACCGGGTACCCGCGATCGGCCCTGGTTATCCGGCCGCGAGCCGCCGTTTCCGTTCGGTCGCGCAGTCGGGCACCTGGTACGCCGCCAGCTGACCGTGGCGGATAAGGATCCGCACCGGCGGGTAGCTCGCCGGTGCGGTCTTCGGTGCGACGCTGATCGTGGGATGAGCCCTGCTGCCCGCTCAATCTGCGCTGGCCGCGAGCTCACACCGAACGGGTCATCATCCGGCCCAGCGCGATCCCCGCCAGTGCAGTGACCAGAGCGCCCAGGCCGTAGAAATACCCGAGTTGCTCGGCCACCTGCAAGCTCTGCGCCCCCGTCGGCGTGCCGATGGGAGCTGCCAGGCCGCCGCCGAGTTGCCACAGCTGGCTGATCACCGGCCCAACGATGAACCAGATCCCGCCAATCAGGGCCAGCCAGGCGCCGAGGCCGCCGCTGGCCCGGTTGGCGCTCGGACCCAGAATCAAGCCACCGAGGAACACGGCGATACCCGGCAAGACGCTCAGCCATAGCCGGTCATATGTGAAAAACCATGGGGTCGTCACACCGAAGGCGTAACCGAAGTACGGTCCGACAAACGGGATGATGGCGCCCCAGATACCGAGCAGTATGAGCAGCAGCCCGCTCGTCGCGCCGCGGCTGCGCTGCATCGCCAGGCCTGACCCGTTGCGGGCGTACGCCTGTTTTGTCGTCGACATAGCACTCTCCTCGTCAGGCCTTAGAGAGAACGATTCGGTCAGTTCCTTCCGCCGGCCCGATTCGTTTCCGCACCAACCAGTATCGGTCGGTTACCCGGCCGTTCGCGAGCCAAACTCACTGAAACCACCGGGTCGGTCGCCGACACACCGGACGGGTCTGCTACCCATCGGCGAGGACTACCACCGCATCAGGTTCGATGACGCGGAAGTTGAAGCTTTCTTCCAGATAAAGCGTCACAAGCTCGGCGTCGTGTCGGGTATAGCCGACCGAAAAGTCTTGCCCCACCTCCAGGATGAAGTCGCCGCCGCGCCTGCTCACCACCAGCGCACCGTCGAGTCCCGGTGCCCAGACGATGTCTCCGCCGATGATCCGGCTCAGGTGCTGTTGGAGGGGATAGCCCCCGCGCTCGGTCGTCTGCACGATCCGGGTGTAGCCCTCCGGCCCGATAGCCAGCCAATATGGTCCTTCGATACCTGCCTGACGCAGTACATCGGTTGCTTTCGCGACGGCATGCGGGTACGCCTCGACGTCCTGGCCCCAGGCCAACGTGGGATGCGCGCTGGACTCGGTGAGCCCGCTGATTCCCGCATCTGCCCAACCGTGAAACACGGCCCGGTTTTCGATCAACGCGGCATCGTAGGCGGCGCGGTCCAGATCGGCGTAGTCCACGTCGGTGGCGCCACGTTCGGCGTCTTGTAGTCCGGAGCAATCCACCGTGAAGCTCACCCTGAATTCGTTCAGCGGTAGGACGCGCCGCTGCCGGGCGATGGCTGTTTCCGACTTCGTGCCCGACGGTGTCGTCTCTAAGGGCACTGTCCGGCCGAGGTTAGTGGCAGAATGCGTCCACCCGTGTGGCCCAGACCAGTCAACTATCCGCCGGGCGGCAAGCCTGGGAGTCAGACGAGATTTCGCTTCGTCGTCGATCTGCCGCCATCCCGCAGTGGGGATCGGTGCATATGAACGTAGGAGGTGATCTGTCATCGTCAACGCCCCTTCACACTGCCGATACCCAGCGAGCTGGTTTCGCCCTGAGAAATCTGCGCCGTCCTGCGCTGACGTACCTCTTCGGGTTCTTCTCGTTGGTGTCTTTGTCCCGGGCACCGGCACGGTTGGTTTTGCACTCGCTTAAATCGCGCGCCTGACCGTTGTCCAGCGTGCCGAGTTGCCGCCAAAGCTGCCATGGTCGTCCTAAGGAAAGTTGCGTGATGTCCGCCATGCGGGTTCACGCCCCTTCGTACCGCGGCAGTACCGTCGGCTGCACCAAGCTCACGCCCGACGAAATTGAGTACCCGCCCGAGTGCGGGCTACACCTGGCATTGGCGCGAGTACTCCACGTTTGTCCGGTTGCCGCAGCATGCGCCGGGGTAGATCAGAGACATGTTCTTCCAGCAGTTCTACCTGCAGAGCCTCGGTCACGCCTCGTACCTGGTCGGCGACGAGACGACCGGCAAGGCGCTGGTATTCGACCCCCGCCGGGACGTAGAGGCATACCTCCAGGCGGCCCGCCGGCAGGGTCTTCGAATCTGCTACGCCGCCGACTCGCACGGCCACAATGACTACCTGTCCGGACTGACTGAGCTACGCGCCCGTACCGGTGCGGACCTTTGGGCCAGCGCGGCGGGTGACTGGGGCTACTCGCACCGGCCAGTCAAGGACGGTGAGCTCATCGAAATCGGTGACGTCGGCATCGAGGTTCTGCACACTCCGGGACATACCCCCGAGCACATCAGCCTGCTGATCTATGATCGGTCGGTCAGCGCAGATTTCCCCGCGCTGCTGCTAGCCGGGGGAGCGCTATTGGTGGGGGACCTGGCGCGGCCTGACCTGCTCGGCGGCCCCGAGGACATCCAGCAGGCCGCGGAATTGTTGTGTAGCACCGTGTATACCAAGCTGCTACCGCTACCAGACCATCTGCAAGTCTTCCCCACCCACGTTGCGGGCTCGCTGTGCGGCGGAAACATCGGGAGCCGGCTGTCGACGACGGTAGGCTACGAGCGCCGCACGAGCCCGATCCTCGCCGGTGCTGCGGCCACCCAGGACGATGAGCGCATCATGCACGCATGCGTGCGCCTGGACAATCTTCCTGCCGTGCCGCCGTACTGGCGCCGGATGCGCACCCAGAACCTGCACGGGGTAGCCGCCCTGGGGGTACTTGCCGAACCACCCGCACTGACCGTCGACGAGTTCGCCGCCCAACGCGATGCCGGCGCACTGGTCCTGGACGCCCGAGCCCCCGAGGCGTTCGGCGGGGCGCATATACCCAAGGCACTCAACGTCGGGTTAGGGCCGGCATTCGCCACCTGGGCCGGCACCGTGGTGCCCGACGCAGCCAGCCTGCTCCTGGTGCTTGAGTCGGCCGATCACCTATGGGACGTGAGCTGGCAGCTGTTACGAATCGGCTACCCGCTGGCGCGGGGCTGGTTATCGGGAGGCATGACGGCCTGGCGCACAGCCGCCCGCCCAGTACGTACCATCCCGCAGATCACTGTCCACGGACTCAAGCGGCTGCTCGACCGTGGCGCGATCGACCTGCTGGACGTGCGGCAACCCAGCGAGTGGCAGGCTGGTCATGTCCGCGATGCGCAGTACATCACCGGTGCGGAGCTACCCGACCGGCTTGGCGAGGTGCCGCAGAACCGACCGCTTGCCATCACCTGCGGCAGTGGTTACCGCTCCTCGGTCGCGGCGAGCTTGCTCGCCCATCATGGCCACCCTGATGTCTTCAACGTCCTCGGCGGGATGGCCGCGTGGCACCACGCGGGCTACCCGGTCTCCCAAGCCTGAGCGCAGTGCGTGGCTAGCTGGCGCGGCTAGCTGGTGGACCCGCCGAGAACGTCGGCCTCGCTCAGGCTGTGCATGACGGCGTTGGGTCCGTCGAATGAGTCTTTGTTCAACCCGCGCAGGGCCGCTACCAGGTCGCTGCTCGCGCCGTGGCTCTCCGCATGGCGAGCCAGTTCATCCGGCGACCCGGGATAGTCGAACCCCTTGAGCGATTTCTGCACTTCAGTGACCTGAAACCCCATGCGTGAATTGCCCCTTCCTTGCATTCTTGCCCTTATATCCATCCCCGACATGGAGACATATCGGGGATGGGGGTGCCCCTGCGGCCCGATATGTCTCCATGTCGGGGACGAGCGATCGGGTTGCGGGTGAGCTACCCGCAGTGGTGAGGCTGGAAACGTGGTTGCCCATTCGTGGTTGCAGGAGGTTAGCCAGCTATGCAGGGTGGCTCGGCGACCTGAATGGCCGACCCGCTCCCCGACATGGAGACATATCGGGCTCGTTGAGCCCACCTTTACACCGATATGTCTCCATGTCGGGGAGCGGAGGTGCACACTCGGGGGGTGGCGGATGCTGGGGTGCGGGGTCGGGTGAGCGCTTGGCGTTATGCGCTGAGCACGACCAACCCGCCGGAGGGTCCCATTGACGCGGTGACGCGCTGGATTGTGGTCTCCCGCGCCGCCGTGTTGCCGATGACGCTGGTCGCCGGGCTGGTGGCCGGCTTGCTCGCAGTTCGAGCGCCGGGCGTGGACTGGCGCTGGCTCCTCCTGGCCGTCATCGGGATCACGTTGGCGCATGTGGCGAACAACCTGATGAATGATCTCTACGACACCACCACCGGTTCGGATACCGCGAACTACCCGCGGGCGCTGTACGCTCCCCACCCGATCTTGTCCGGTCTGGTCACCCGCCGCGCGTTGGTTGCCTCGGTGCTTCTCGTCAACGCCGCCGACCTGGTGATCCTCGTCGTGCTCGCGGCGGTGCGGGGCTGGCCGGTGGTGGTGTTCGCGCTGGTGGGGTTCACCCTGTCGGTGGCTTACACGGCGCCGCCGCTCCGGCTGAAAAAGCGCGGTCTAGGCGAGCCCGACGTACTCGTGGTGTGGGGACCGCTGATGGTCGGCGGCACGTACTACGCGGCGGTCGGATCGATCACCTGGCAGGTGCTGCTGGCGTCGCTGCCCTATGCGCTGCTGTGCACGTCGGTGCTGATGGGCAAGCACACCGACAAGATTCCCTACGACGCGCCGCTCGGCATCCATACCATGCCGGTGCTCCTCGGTGAGCGGCGGGCGCGGGCCGTCACGCTGGCCCTGATGGCCGGCTTCTACCTGCTTATCGTGGTCTGCGTGCTGGTTGGCGCGTTGCCCTGGCCGGCGCTGCTGGCGCTTGGGGGCCTTTTCCGGCTGGCCACTGTGTGGTCCTGGTTCCGCCAACCGCGGCCGCCGCAGCCACCGCGGCCAGTGCCGGTGTGGCCGCTGTGGTTCGCCGCGCTGGCTTTCGTGCACCTGCGGGTCGCCGGCCCGCTGCTCGTCCTCGGCCTCGCCATCGCCGCTCTGGCCGGAATCTGATCAGTTCTCGAGGGCGGCATGGGGATCTTTGCGCGCAGCGGCTCGACGAACCGGCGAGCCGGGTCGGTGGCGACGCCGGTGTGCTGCCGCGCGCTACGCGGCGCGTCCTGGTCAACGGTCAAAGCATCGCCGGTGAGCTGGGGGAACTGGCTGAGCTGGTGTCGGCTGGCGGCACCGGTGTGACCGATGGACACATCCGGCGCCTGCTGGCGGCTGGGCATAGTGCCGACGAGGTGTTCGAGTGCCTCGTGGCCGCACCGTCGGTGCGGGGCTGCAACAGCTGCGCGGTCGAACGATTGCTGCAGGATTGCCGACCGTGATCCGGCTGCCGGTGATCGAACGGGGTCGCGGTCAACGCCCTCGCGGTGGCGCCGATGGATTCTGACCAGAATCGGCGTGCCGCGCGGGTCTTGCTGCGCTATGGCTACGGCCGGTAAATCCTCAGCACAGCGGGCAGGAGCTAGGCATGACGGGGTGGGTGCACGCGATCAGGCATGGCTGGGTGGTGACCGGTCGCGTGCCCGGACCGGACGTCGACGAGTTCGCCGACGCCGCGGAGGTCACCGCGGCGCTGGCCCGATCATCGTGCGGCGATGACACGTTGCTGGCTGTCCAGCACCCGCATCGCACACCCGCAGCACTGGCCGGCGGATTGTCTCTGGCCGATGCGCTGCCCGCGGCGCGGCAAGCTCTGGAACGGTTGCGCGCCAGCGCCTACCGTCCGGTGGCCGACGTGGTGGCGCCCTACCGGGTGGCTGGCCCGGACGGGGTAGCGGTCGGAGTGTTGTGCCTGGTCGATTCCGCGGCTGTGGACGTCCGCGGAATGTCCTTGATCCGGCACAGCGAGGAGATCTATCCGCAGGTGGTGACCGAACGTGCCGCGATGCTCGCCGGGCTGCGCTGCGCCACCAGTGCAGCGATGCTGGTGCCGGTCAACGGTGGTGAGCGGTTGACTGCGGCCGTGCTGGGCTGCATCGGCGGGCTGGGCCCACCGCCAGTGTCGACCACCGACTCCGGTGGACGGACTCATCAGTTGTGGTTACTAGGACCCGGAGCAGAGCAGGACGTGGTGCGCGCCGCGGTAGCGCGCAACCCGCTGCTCGTCGCCGACGGCAATCACCGGGTGGCCGCCGCGGTGGCCAGTGATCGGTCCGCCCTGCTCGCGTTGGTGACCGCAGGACCGGCGCTGCGTATCGGTGCGATACACCGGGCGCTGGTCGATACCGGGTTGCGATGTGGAGATCTGGCTACTGCATGGCGTGGCGTCGGCTTGACAGTGCGGAAGGTCACCGGGTTGAAGCCGCCGCTGCTGCCCGGCAGCGTGGTGGCCCGCGCCGGTGATGGTGACCTGCTCGTCACGTTGCCTCCGCCCGGGTCTGGTGAGCCACTGCCGAGGATCGATCACGCATTGGTGGAACGGCTGCTTATTGCCGAGGCGTTGGGCATCGACCCGGAGGGTCCCCAGGTGCGCGCCCTACCAGCAGGGCGCCCGGCAGGTGCGCACGTCGACGTGGTGGTGCAGTTGGCCCCGGTCCCATTTGCCGACGTGCTGGCGGTGCATGAGCAAGGCCGGCGGATGCCGCGCAAGAGCACGTATTTCACGCCTAAGCCACGCAGTGGCTTATTGCTGGCCGATCTCACCAGCTAACTACCGGCAGGCCGGCGCAGCTGCACCCGGTCCAGCCGCCCGCCGCTGATCTCCGCGGTCATCCAGCTGCAGGTCGGCTGTCGCCGCCGGTCGGTTGGCGATCCCGGGTTCAGCAACCGCAAGCCGGTGGGCGCTTCCGTATCCCAGGGGATGTGGCTGTGCCCGAAGACGACCACGTCGGCGTCCGGAAATCGGGCGGCGCAGCGCTGCTCCCGGCCACGCGCCGCTCCGGTGTCATGCACGACCACCAGCCGCAGGCCGCCCAGCTCGACCGTCGCGACCTCCGGCAGCCGGGCCCGCAGCGACGGCCCGTCATTGTTGCCGACCACTCCGATCAGCCGGCGGGCGCGGGCCAGCAAAGCATCCAGCAACTCCACGCACACCCAGTCTCCGGCGTGGATCACGACGTCGGCCTCCTCGACGGCCTGCCACAGCTGCTCGGGTAGATCCCGTGCACGGCGCGGAACGTGGGTGTCGGCCATCAGCACAAGCCTCATGCACGCTTATTCAACCGCCCCGCAAGGCCCAGCGGGCAAGGCATGATCGGGCGGTGCCAACGCATGCCGGGGTGGACGGTGCCGGGGACCGATGGGTGATCGCCATCGTGCGCGGTCATGCTGTCTCGTGGGCGGTGGCTCGGCACGCCGAGGTGGTGCTCGAGGAGGTGGCCGGCTGCGCCGCGGTGGGAGTGGACGTGCCGCTCGGCCTGCCGGAGCAGGGACCGCGGCGCTGCGATGTGGAGGCTCGGCGACGTCTGGGTCGGGCCGCGGCTTCGATCTTCCTTGCCCCGGTCCGGGGGGTACTCGACGCGGCCAGTTACCGCGAGGCTTGCGCAGTGCTGCGGCAGCGCGGTGAGGCCGCGATGACGATCTACACCTGGGGCATCGTGCCAAAGATCCGGGAATGGGACGCGCTGGCGCTGCCGCCGCAGGTCATCGAGATACATCCGGAGCTGTCCTTCCGAGCAATGGCGCCGGGCGTGGCTTTCATGCGCAAGAAAAGCGCCCCGGGTGCCTGGCAGCGGATCAGCGCGCTGTCGTCCATGGTCGACATTGACGCGGCGCTTGCCAGCGCCCCCGAACGGGTCAACCTTGACGATGCGCTCGACGCGCTAGCCGCCGCCTGGTCTGCCCGGCGATGGGCGGCAGGCCGCGCCGAGACGCTGGGTGGCGAGCTGGACCGTCATGACCGGCCGATGCGCATCGTCGTGTGACCGGCGCTGTAGCGTCAGCCTTGTTCGTCGGCTAGCCGGCCGTGGAGGTAGTCGTCATATGCGGACAGGTCGAGAAATCCGTGGCCGCAGTAGTTGAACAGGATTACCTTCTCCTCGCCAGTCTCCTTGGCGGCGAGCGCCTCGTCGATGACGGCGCGGATTGCGTGCGCGGCTTCTGGCGCTGCTACCTTGCCCTCAATGCGGGCGAACTGCACGGCTGCCTCGAAAACCTTGCCCTGCGGGTACGCCACCGCCTCCATCCGGCCGTCCCGGACCAGTGCCGAGATCAGCGGGCTATCCCCGTGGTAGCGCAGCCCGCCGGCGTGGATGCTCGGCGGCACGAAGTCATGGCCCAGCGTGTACATCGGCAGCAGCGGCGTGTAGCCGGCGGTATCGCCAAAGTCGTAGTCGAACCGACCCTGGGTCAGGGTGGGGCAGGACAGCGGCTCGACGGCGAGCAGCCGCACCTCCGCGTCGGGTACGAACGGCAACGAGATGCCACCGAGATTGGATCCGCCACCGCACGGCGCGATCACCACGTCAGGCAATGGCTCCCCGGCCAGCCTGAGCTGTTCCCGAGCCTCAAGGCCGATCAGCGTCTGGTGCAGCAGTACATGGTTGAGCACGGAACCCAGCGAGTAGTGGGTGTCCCCGCGGCTGACCGCGTCACGCACCGCATCGGAGATCGCAGTGCCGAGTGAGCCGGGATGGTCGGGTTGATCGACCGGGGAGGGCACCACCGAGCCGCCCCACGTTTCCATGATCACCCGCCGGTACGGCTTCTGCTCGAAGCTGGCGCGGACCATGTACACCATGCATTCCAGATCGAACTGGGCGCAGGCGAAGGCCAGGGCCGCTCCCCATTGCCCGGCGCCGGTCTCTGTGGTCAGCCTGCGTACGCCCTCTCGGGCGTTGTAGAACGCCTGTGCTACGGCGGTGTTTGGTTTATGGCTGCCCGCCGGGGAGACCGATTCGTCCTTGAAGTAAATTCGCGCCGGCGTGCCCAGCGCTCGCTCCAGGCGGGTCGCGCGGATCAGCGGGGTCGGCCGCCACAGGCGCAGGATGTCGAGCACTTCACCCGGCACGTCGACCCAGGGCGCCGCGGTCATCTCCTGCTCGATGAGCGCGGCCGGGAACAGCGGCGCCAAGTCATCGGGGCCCAGCGGCTCCCGTGTCGCTGGGTGCAACGGCGGCTGCAGGGGTGTCGGCAGATGCGTAGCAACATTGAACCAGGCCGACGGGACTTCCCCAGGCGGCAGCGTCCAGCGGGTCATCCTCTCGCGCTCCTTCACCACGGGCATAGGAATCCCAGAGACTAACAGCGCCGAAGCGTTCCGGACATCCAGTCACAGTGCGGACATCAGCGGAATGGGTCTGGTGGCCCAGATCACCGAACAAAGTGCGTCGTGGTGTGGCTGCGTTGGTGTGCCAGCGGGTACCCAGATGAAGGATGTGAACCGTGCACGTTCGAGAGGAGCCCTCATGAAGATCGAGAGTGTCACTCCGGGGTCGGCGCTACCCAACACCCCCGTGATCATTAAAGGCGACGGTTTGGATGCGGCGGACGCGCTTTACTTCGGCGATCAGTCAGTGCCGTTCAAGGTCAATAACACGGGGACTATCGAGGCGGACGTACCTGACGGCTCTGGCACGGTCGAGGTAACCGCCGAGCAGCATGGCGACAAAAGCAACAGCGTCAGCTTCACCTACCTCAAGGTGTACTGACCGGTCGTTAACACAGAGAGCGCGGAGCGTAACCGCTGCCTCGCGACGCCCTCGCGCTGTCATCGTGCACGCCGAGGAATGGACGACCATGCCAGCCATCTGGAGCCCGAACGTGCGTTCGCAGTATGACGAGGTATCCAACCTTCTTTGAACGTAACGCCGGTTAGCAATCATGCCAGTCAATGATTCCGACACGACGTTGATCTGCCGAGCGATCGCCTATTCGTGGGCGCACATGGTGACCGCGGAACGCGGCAACCAAGGCCGCCGGGACAGGCGCCGACTGGTGCTAGGTTGCAGCTCCTCAGACCGTCACCCGATGCGGGGGTCGGAACATTATGCGACGGACAGCTGCCCCTACCTTCGTTGCGATTGTCGGGGTTGCCCTGAGTGGCTGTGCCGCTGCACGCACTAGCACACCATCACCCGCTACCACCACCACGGTGGCGCGGGCGCCAGCCAGCACTTCTGCGCTCTTGACGCTGCAAGACGCCGACATTGTGGCTAGGGTGCTCGCGGTTCCCGCGGGCAGCTGCCATGCTCGGCGCGTCAACGTCACCGACCCGCAGGCGTGGGAACCCGACGCCAGTTGTACCCCCGGTGCGACTGACGGAGGCCTGTCCCCGGCGCAGCTGTGTCCGGTGGCGTACACCAAACCGATCCGCCCACCTGCGGCGTACACCGATGCTCTCAAGCGAGCGCAGATGCGGGCCTATGGCGACGCCGGCTCACCGGCCAACTTCGAAGAAGACCACCTCATCCCGCTGGCGCTAGGTGGGGCACCCCGTGACCCGAAGAATCTATGGCCCGAGCCGCATCCGTCGCCGAATGAAAAAGACACCGTGGAAGCCACCGCCCACGACGCCGTCTGCCTAAAAAAGATCACGCTGCCTGATGCGCAGCATCGCATCGCCACTAATTGGTACCAGCTCGGCAAGGACCTCAATGTCATCCAGTAACGGACCATCACACCATCACCGAAGAGATCGGAATGCGTTCAACCTGGATAGCGCTGCCGCCGAATCAACTGCACGCATCAAGGCTCCAAGCGGTACAACCGGAAGAAGTCGTGCTCGACGGCTAGCGTCATCACCGACGTAAGGCCTGCTTCGGTGGCGTAGCGCTCAAGGATGCTTCGTCGCAGCATGGTGCCGGTACCGGCGGATGCCCTTGCTCGCTACACGCGAGTTGGGTACCGCGAAGGGGTGGCCTCGGCCACGCAGCTACTGGCCAAAACAGCGCTCGACGACCTGCGTCAGTTCCGTGGATCGCGGAAGTGTCGCGAGCCTGGGTTCTGTGTCGCGGTCCAGGTGGTGAACTTTCGCTTGCCGCCAACTGCTCAAATTTCAGTTGCCGTTGCCACCGTGGTGGCGAGATGCTGCAGAGCTCACTCGGGAGCGTCACCATGGACTATCACACTGTTCGCGCAATCTTCTTTACCGAGCCGAGGCCGGGTGCCCCACCGCCGCTGGCGACCACCACGGGTACCCCTGCTCGCCGGCTGCGGGATGCAATTGAGCCGCTGGCCTGCCAGTCGATCTGGTCGGAGGAGGCCGCCGATCGGTACGTAGAGCTCGGCTTGGACGACTGGTTCGCCGCGTACATCTGGGAGCGCACCGCCGCGCTAGGCACGCCACCGACCGCGCTGGCCGTGATGGCGATGGGTGTCTGGAACGCTGAGCTGATCGGCCCGTTGTTCGAGAAGGCGGTCGCGGCGATCAGCCGGGAGGACATCGTCGCCACCCGGCTGACCGCGCCAGGCGCGACCGTGCGGCGGCTGCTCGGGGACATCGAGGCGGAGGCCATCCCGGTGCTCGAGGCGCTGCGTCGGGGGATCGAGGCCGCCGATGCCATGGCCCGGCCGCTTTTCGCCGGGTTGACCGCCGAGCCCTGGCCGGAGGACGTCTCGGCTGCGTTGGTCCACGCCTGCCACGTGTTGCGGGAACACCGGGGAGACTCCCACCTCGCCGTGTGTGCGCTGGTGGGGCTGGACCCGATCGAAATGAACATCCTCACCGCGTTGTACTGCGGTTATGAGCCGCTGACCTATACGGCGACTCGCGGCTGGAGCCAGGAGCAGATGACCGCGGCGCTGGAGCGACTGCGGGCACGTGGCCTGGTCTCGGGATCCAGTTTCAGCGAGGAGGGGTTGCGGTTCCGCCACCACCTGGAGGCTCAGACCGATGCGATGCAGCAGTCGATCATCGACGCGGTGGGCTCACACCTGGACAGCCACATCAAGCAGTTGGACGCCTGGTCCAACGCGCTGATAGCCGCCGGTGGCGCTCCACCCGATCCCGCTAAACGCGCCTCCGGGTAGTCCCAATCCATTAGGCGTGCTAGTGGCAAAGTGCGGCCTCTGGCAGACCCAGCAGAAAGATCGTGTCCAACGCCTGATCAGGGTTTGTTCACAGGGCTAGCTTTCGATGCCAACCGACGGACTCCATGTGGGGCGAATGAAACAATCGCAAGGTTAGCCGTAGCGGGGCATTGGGATGGACCGGATCGTTGGGCACTCCAGCGCCGAGGCCACAGGACGCCTGGGTG
>DASQVU010000213.1:0-2510 GCA_035640615.1 Pseudonocardiaceae bacterium | reverse complement strand
ACATCGCAGTAAAAGCTATGGCTCGCGCTTCCTGCCCGTATCGGGAAACATTCGGCAGGACGGCGAATAGCACACCGGCGAGCAGGCCAACTCGAGGTGAATAAAGCCGCCGCCCCAGCGCCGCCACCAAGCCCGCGGTAGCCGTAACCGCAAGAATAGAGGGCATCCTCAAGGACAGTTCTGAATCACCAAACAGCCGCACCCACCCATGCATAAACACGTAGTACGGTGCGATCACTAAATCTTCGTGGCCCAATAAATGCCACAACTGAGACCACGAACGACGAGCCGCACTCCAAGTGGCGAGCTCATCGTTCCACAATGTAGGCCGGGACGCACCTACAGCGGTGACGACAAAGGATAGCCCGACAGGGAGAACCCAGTACCAACCGCCGACGCGCGCTATCTGTCCGCCAACCCAGCTACGGAGCTGCGCGAACGTTAACCTACTCCCCAGCAAACCAGTTCGCTCCAGTACGTCATCCGTAACTTCAGCGCTGGTAGACACGCGGTTCCCTCTCGCGGTGCGATGACAGCACTGTGCTGCCGCCCACATGTCGAGGATCATGAGGCGTTCGTTACGTCGACCGTGTAGCAGCCGTGTAGCAACGACCTCCGACGGCGGCCATCGCCCGCAAGCTTTTGCCACCGCATCGGCAGAGGTAACCCGCCTTGTGCCCACGATTGCACACGGTCTGCCGAAGCTTTGGGAGCGGACCGCCCCAGCTACTTCCGTTTTACTTCCGTCAAACAACCCGACCTGACCGCTCGAGCGATAATAATCGGCAGTCACCGACCGTAGTATCTCTAGATGATCCGCAGTATCACGAACTATCCGATAGCAAGATGTTGAAACTGTAGGTTCTGGGTTCGAGCCCCAGGCGGCCCACAAACTCCCAGGTAAATCGCGACGTAGGCGGGACCCGAGCAAGATCAATGGATACTTTTGGCGGTAGCAGGACAGCCGGAGTACGTGTGGGAGTGAGCCGAGTCGGCGGGCGTCTGATATTGCTTCATCGAACCGCGACAGGGCCTCTGTGTAGCGCTCGGCGAACGCGAGTGCGTTGCAGACGTGGTAGAAGAACGGGGGTCGGTCGACCGTCTCAGGCAGTAGCCTGGGCTCCTTCGAGCGCCCGGAGCGCGAGACGGGCGACCGCCTCTGCGGGCTCGTTTGCCATCACGGCTGCGATCGCCAGCGTGCCGAACACGCTCGGGGGAGCGCCTGGCTGTTCCTCGGCCAACTGCCGCAGGCCGGCGATCCGGCCTGCGGCATCGCTTGCGGTGTCTGCGTCGAACTGCGCCGCGCCGAGCGCGGCACCCTCGAGCATCAGCACCACGCGCCGATCGGCGCTGCCCAGGCGGGCGCGTGTACGGTCGAAGACCGCTAGCGCTTCACGGTTGCGGCCCTCGATCTGGAGTTTGCGCCCCAGGGCCAGTGCGATCGAAACCTGAGTGGTCGCGCTGGCCGCCGTCTCGAGTGCCGCCTCAAGGTGAGCGGCCGCCAGGGAGTTTCCCGCGTAGGACTCGGCACGGCCAAGCTCGAGCAGGATCTCGGCGCGTAGCGGATCGGAGGGCGGCTCGGCCAGCGCGCGACGTAGGTAGGCGACGGCGGAGTCTGGAGCGCCTTTCGTGATCGCGGTCCTGGCGGCCCCGCGGAGCGCCTCGATGACCCACGGGTCGCCGGCGTTGTCGGCCGCCAGAAGGTGGGCGGCGATGTGGTCTGCGGAAGCGCATGTCTGGCGGCGACCCTGGCGGTGTTCTACGTCCAGAGGAGCCGCTGATGTTGTTCGAGCATGTGCCTCACGCGCATATCCAGCGCCGCCGCACCCAGGAGCCGGCGAAGGTGGAGCAGTAACTGGACCGCTCCACGCCGCCGGCGAGGTTCAACGCCGCCCTCGCTTTGACCATCCGCCGCGGCGTAGCCCGACCAGGGTGATCAGCCGGAACGGTAGGTAGAGGCGGTGCTGGCGGATGTGGTGGAGGAATTGCGCGGCCTGGTGGGCGGTCCAGACTGTGATGGTGGGATGCTCGCCGGTGGCGCGCCAGTGCGCCCACCCGTGCCGGGATCCCACACCTCCGCCTTGGGTCGTGACGCGGGGGCAGCTGCGGGCGCAACCCGGTCAGGGCCCGGTGGGCTTCGGTGCGGGTGCGGTAACCGCCTCGCCGCAGCCGGCGCCGGTCTCCATCAGGTCCGGTGGGTAGCTCGATTGCCACGTACCGACTGCGTGTCCTGTCCGGGACAATTGAGGACAGTGGATTCCCCATCGTCGTCGCGTATCAGGATTGAGGCATCCACAGCGTTTGTACACGCGTCCAGCAGCAGACATCATGAGGTTCTTTCCGGACAGGCATCCCCGCCTACAAGTGGGTGACC
This sequence comes from Pseudonocardiaceae bacterium, assembly GCA_035640615.1. GTDB lineage: Bacteria > Actinomycetota > Actinomycetes > Mycobacteriales > Pseudonocardiaceae. The sequence continues at coordinate 136 of DASQVU010000213.1, read as the reverse complement.
CGCCGCGATCCTCTCGATCTGGTCGTGCGTGACGTGGCACGCCAGTCGTTATGCCACCGTGCACCAGCCCGACGCCTACGACATGTCCTTGATCGGCCGGTTCAGATGAGGTCGCACCCGCACCATTGAGCCCGGT
>DASQVU010000212.1:0-2054 GCA_035640615.1 Pseudonocardiaceae bacterium | reverse complement strand
AGCTCGACGGGCTGGGCCAGCAGTTTGTACTTGCGCTTGCGCAGCAGGACGTGCAGCTCGTGAAAGTGGTGCACGGCGTTCCGATCGGTGCGCGCCTCGACTCGCACTCCTTCCCGTTCGGCGATAATGATGTTGCGGCGGGCGTGCTGGGACAGCCGCCGCCGGATCTCTTCGATGTCGGCATCCAGCGGCGTGCCGTGCCACGCCGCTTCACCGACCTGGCGAAAGCGGGGGTCGGTGACGGGGACCGCAGTGTCAAAGCAGCGCAGTGTGAGCGGCGCATAGGGAGTGATAACGCCGTCCGCAAGAGCTTTCCAGTCGGCGGGGTCATCGGTCAGCGGCTCGGCCCGGTCGGAGAACGGCAAGCTGGATAGCCGGTCGCCGCGGATGTCGCTGACCGGTACCCAGGCCAATCCCGCGCGCGGCGTGCCGTCCCAGTCGAGCCGGATACTCCCAACCGGGGTGAACCCGTACGTACCGCACACCGCTTCAATCCACGGTGGCGAGGTGAACACACTCCCGTGCGCTCCCAACGCCAGCTCACGCCACCGCGGATCACAACGCGGATCAATGAGGACGGTCTCCCCCTCTGACTCGTTCACGCGGCCGACCGTACCTCCCCGTCCTCTCCCCGGCGTGTCGCGCCCCGGTGCCCCGCGTGTCGCGCTCTCGTGCCCGGTGTGTCGTGTTGGCGTGTGCGTTCTGCGGCTCACGCCTCGATGGGTATGCCACAGAACGCATTGGAGGAGTAGGGTGATCGTGACTATCTGCATCCGGTTCGTCGCAGTGTGTGTTCAAGGTGAACAGGGGTAATACTCAATGACCACACTTTTTGTCGCCACCACAGGTGGGCACTTGACGCAGCTCGACAGCCTGGCGAGCCGCATCCCGCCTAACGGCGGCGAAGTTTGGGTCACCCATGCGAATGAGCAAAGCCGGTCAATGCTGGCGGATCGGGACGTGGAGTTCGTGCCCTATGTCGGCGTGCGCAGCGTCCCCGATGTGCTGCGATGCGTGCCCAATGCTCGTCGCCTGCTATCGCGCTGGAAGCTGACCAGAGCGGTGTCGACTGGATCTGGCATCGCGCTCGGGTATTTGCCCTACCTGGCCGCGCACGGCGTGGAATGCCACTACATAGAAAGCGCCACGCGGGTGAGCGGGCCATCGGTGACCGGACGGGTGCTTCAGTGGGTGCCGGGCGTGCGCACCTACACTCAGTACCAGAGCTGGGCGGATTCGCGATGGCAGTATGGCGGCAGCGTGTTCGACGGTTATGAATCCGCCGCCGTGGCACGCGAGCCCGACGCGGTGGTTCGCGTCGTGGTTACGGTGGGTGCAGCCACCCAGTACCCATTCCGCCGGTTGATCGACCACCTGGTGCCGCTGCTGGCGCCGGAAGGTTCGCTAGCGCAGACCACCGGGCTTCCGGTTGAGGTGCTGTGGCAGACCGCCGACACCCCGGTGGACGATCTTCCTATTCAAGCCACGCCGGCCTTGCCGGCAGCCGAGCTGGGCGCCGCGCTCGCCAAGGCAGACATCGTGATCAGTCACGCCGGCACCGGGTCGGCGCTGGCCGCGCTCAACGCCGGCCGCTATCCGATCCTGGCTGTCCGGGATCCAGCCCGCGGTGAGCAGGTCGACGACCACCAGCACCAGCTGGCCACCGAACTCGCCCAGCGGAACCTGGCCATGCACCGCGACGCCCAAGCCATCACCATTGACGACATGATCGATGCCCTGGGGATGTCGGTGCGACGCAACGCGGCGCCGCCGCCGTTCGAACTGCGGCATTAGATGCTTGGAACGCCTGACCAACCCGTTAGGTCCAGCTGAAGGCGAGCGCTTTTCAGTGACTATCGGTTATGTAGGCATGTTGATTTCGTCGTCGACATCGGGGCCGTGCTCCGCCGCGAGCAACCGGCCGGCGCCTGGCTGCACCATCACCCCCTGCACGTTGCGGTGGCCGTAGCTGAACACGAGCCGTTCCGTGGTGTAGTCGGTTCGGCGAAGGGGTTGCCGGGTGCGGCAGCGCCGGTGCGCAGGGCGATGCGCCG
>DASQVU010000211.1:0-3280 GCA_035640615.1 Pseudonocardiaceae bacterium | reverse complement strand
GGATCCGGTGCAGGGCGACCTCGGGTGGGGACACTGGCGCAGTGCTGTCGGTGAAGGCCTGGACCGCCTTCCGCGCGGCCGCGGCGGCCAGTGGCCCGTGCCCGGATCCGTCGCACACCATGAGTGAGATCCTGGGCCCGTCGCGGCGCACGGCGTACGCGTCGCCGCAGACTTGTTCCCCGCTCAGCGCGCGGGTGATGCCGGCCGCTGGGGGCCCGCTGGCATCGGCAGCCAGCGTCGCGCGGGACCGGCGATCGGCCTCGAAGCGAGCTGCCAGCACGGTGCCGTGGCCGGGGCTGGACGCGATATCGAACCGGTCGGCGAGGCGGGTCACCATACCAAGGCCGATGCCCAGCGTGCCGGCTGTTGAGTGACCATCCCGGCGCGCAATCCCGATGTCGGCGATCCCTGGACCGCTGTCCATCGCGACCACCTCGACGGCGGCCGACGTGCCGGCGCGGACCGAGCGCAGCAGGATCGCGCCACCGCCAGCGTGCAGGTGGGCGTTTGTCGCCAGCTCGGTCACCGCCAAGCCGACTTCGGCTACCCGGGCGGGGGGCAGCCCGATTTGCTGGGCAAGCTGCTCAGCGGCACGGCGCGCTGCGCCTGCGCCGCTGAGCTCGTCCAGTTGCAGCCATGCCACGTCCTCGGTGGTGGCAGGGCTATTCATTCCCGCCAAGCACATCGCGTCCACTTCACCACCGTGACGGTCGTGCCTCTACCGACCTCGGTGTCGATGTCGAAATCGTCCACCAGCCGCCGGGCACCACCCAGCCCGAGGCCAAGCCCGGTCCCGCTGGTCCAGCCGTCGGTGAGGGCCAGCTGCAGATCGGCAATCCCGGGACCGCTGTCGGAGAAGGTCGCCCGTATTCCGCTCCGGCCGTTTTTTGTCACCGTCTCCACACGCACCACCCCGGAACCACCATAGGTCACAATATTGCGGGCGAGCTCACTTGCAGCCGTCACCAATTTGGTTTGATCGACCAGCGACAAGTGCACGGCCTGTGCGTGTATGCGGACCAGCTGCCGGACCCGGACCACATCGTCGCCCGTGCGAATGGGCATCTGCACCACGGGTCCGGCACCGGTCATGGAGCCGACGCACCGGGCACAACAGATAATTCAGCGTCCTCGTCCGGGCCCTGATCTGGTAAAGCTCGCCGGGCAGCCAACCCCTCCAGGATTGCCAGACCCTTCTCCAAGTTCAGCGCCGTGCGCACCCCTTCCAGCGACAATCCCAGCTCCACCAGCGTGATGGCCACCGCCGGGCGCATGCCCACCACGACAGTCTCCGCATCGAGAACTCGGGATAGCGCAGCAACGGAGGCGAACCTGCGGCCGATGAACGAATCGACGATCTCCACCGCGGATATGTCGATCACCACTCCGGCTGCCCCGGTGCTCACAATCCGCTCCGCCAGGTCTTCCTGCAGCGCGATCACGCTGTCGTCTTGCAGGTCAATCTGGATCGAGACCAGCAGCGCGTTGCCGAGTTGCAGGATCGGCACCCGCTCCATCAGGGGTTCCGTTGCTGTTGGCGCACCAGGTCCACGCCGCTGCTGCGCAGCGCGTGCGAAAGCGCGTCGGCCAGCGTCGCTTTGGTGGGAATATCGCTGAACTGGATGCCGAGGGTCACGATGGTCTGCGCGATCTGCGGCCGGATGCCGGAGATCATGCACTCGGCGCCCATCAGTCGGGCCGCGACCACCGTCTTGAGCAGGTGCTGGGCGACTTCGGTATCTACCGCCGGCACACCGGTGATGTCGATGATCGCGTGTTGAGATCCGGTGTCCACCAGCATCTGCAGCAGCTTTTTCATGACGATCTGGGTGCGCGCGGAGTCCAAGGTGCCGATCAGCGGTACCGCCACCACCCCCTCCCACAGCTTGACCACCGGGGTGGTCAGCTCCAGCAGCTGCTCGGCCTGCTGGGTGATCACCGCCTCGCGGGCCCGGGCGAAGGCCTCAACGGTATACAGCCCGAGGCTGTCTATCCAGCGGGAGATCGCGATCGCCGTCTGGGGCGGCTCGCCGGCACCGTCGGCGAGCGTGAAGAGCATCTCCTTCAGGCTCAACACGCTGGACGCCGTCTCCGACGGGGTAAAGCCCCGCCGGGCCCAGTCTCGAGACATCTCGGCAAGCAAAGCGCGGGGGCCGGCGTAATTGTCCGACCGGATGTCCAAGTCGCCCTTGTCCAGGGCGGTGATCAGCGTCGACAGCAACTCACCGAAGGTGGGTGCGAGTTCGGCGGGTGTGAGACGACCCTGGAGCGGCGCGACCGCTATGTCCACCCAGCGCCGGAGTAGGACGGCTTCGTCCTGCCGTAGCAGCTCCAGGATCTGCCGGCTGCTGTCGTCGTCCGCCACGCCTCACCACGCTCCCTGTTCCGCCCGCTCGGCAGGGTAGTGTATGCGAGCGCAGTAGTGACCAGGCGCTGATCGATCAGAGCACAACCTGTACCACGTCGCCGACGTGCAGGGAGTTGTAGAACGTCTGAGCTACTTGCGGGCTTAGGTGGACGCAGCCGTTAGAGCGAACCTGCACGTTGTCTTCGTGAAAGGCGTCACCACCGTTGAAAAAGACCGAATAGGGCATTGGTGCGTTGTGGAAAAGACTGCTGCGGTGATGCAGGTCTTTCCAGAACACGTGGAAAGTGCCCGGCGCGGTCGGTGCGCTGGTTTTGCCGGTCGCGGCGGGAACCGGGCCGTAGGTGACCTTGCCGCCGTCCATCAGCCATGCTTGCTGGGAGGACAAGTCGACGCAGGCCCGCGCCGATGCCCCGCACGGCGCACCGCTCGGCGCGACAGCCGCGCTAGCGTGTCCGGCCGGCATCACGCCTGCGGCCGCCAGGGCCGTCAGCGCGGCGATTCCGGCTGTGCGGATGATCGGCATATCTTGTTTTCCTCCTTATACGTCGTTTTTTCGTGTTGCAATGAGTTACCCGATCCCAGCTCACGGTAAACATCGGGTGCCGACAGTGGTGCGGCCGTCAATGCGCGGCGGGGGTAGCGGAGGCAGCAGCCAGAACGGGCGCTATGATCAGGGTGGGACCAGATGACCGCGGTTGCCCTGGGCCGGTAGCGTGCAGGGTCAGTCGGGGACAACCAGGAGGCAACCTGTGACGGCCGTTGCACCCCAGCCGATCGCCACCCGCCCGCGTCCGGTGCGCCCCACGGTCAAGGGCTCGACCTTGCTCTCGCTGCTGCAGACCACCGATCACAAGGTGATCGGTATGTTGTATCTGGTCACATCGATGGCGTTTTTCTTCATTGGCGGCAGCA
>DASQVU010000210.1:0-3361 GCA_035640615.1 Pseudonocardiaceae bacterium | reverse complement strand
CCGCGAAACGCACCATGTCAGACACCCAATCGGAGTCGGTGCGTAGGGTCAGCTGGGCGGCGCCGCATCGCCGCAAGGTCGCGGCCACCTCGTCGCGATGTGCGGTCGCCGCGGCGGCGAACTCCCGGCGCAGCAGCGGCGTGGTCACCACCTCCTTCTGCCGCCCTGTCTCTGGATCCGCCAGCACCACCGTGCCCATGTCCGGCAATTCGAGATCCCGCGGATCGAGCACCTCGATGGCGATCAGATCATGCCGGGCGGACAAACCGCGCAGCGGCCGTTCCCAGTCGAAGGCATTCCCAGACCGCGGTCCCAGGAAGTCCGAGATCACGGCGACCAGCCCCCGGCGCCGCGGTGGGCGGCGCAACATTTCCAATATTCCGGCCAGGTCACCGCGCACACCCTCGGTGGCTCGCGGTAGCTCGGCAATCCGGCGGATCATGCCGCGGGCATGCGGCAGTCCGCCGCGCGCCGGGATCCGCAGCGTGTCGGCGCCGGTGCTCACGACCGCACCGACCCGGTTGCCACCGCCTCGCGTCAGGTGTGTGACAGCGGCGCACGCAGCCACCGCGAGCTCGCGCTTGTCGCATTCCGCGGTGCCGAAGTCCAAGCTGGCTGACAGGTCGACGGCGAGCCAGGTCTCCAACTCCCGGTCGGCAACGGTCTCCCGAATGTGTGGCTCCGTGGTGCGCGCGGTGACCGCCCAGTCCATCCGTCGCACGTCGTCGCCGGGCTGGTAATGCCGCGCCTCCCCCGGTTCGGTGCCTGGCCCGGGCACTAGTCCCAGATGGTTACCTTGCAGCAGCCCGTCTAGCCGGCGCCGCACCGTCAGCTCCAGCGCGCGTAGGCCGGCTTCCATGCGTCCCTCACGCAGCGCCGGCGGCGCCCACCGGTGCCGCTGCCCCTCCTCGCCGCGCGCCGCCATTGGCTCGATCAGCTCTGCCCAGCCACCCCGGCCGGCATCCCGGAGTCACCTGTCACCGGATCGGGATTTTGCGAACGGGCGGAAACCTGGGGCAATGGGACTGTCTGCAGTACGCGAGTGACGATGTGCTCCACCGGCACACCGTCGGCCAGCGCGTCGTAGGACAGCACCAGGCGGTGGCGCAGCACGTCGCCCGCAACGTCGATGACATCCTGCGGCAGCACGTAGTCGCGGCCCCGGATCAACGCCATCGCCCGGGCCGCCGCCACGATGCCCAGGCTGGCCCGCGGCGAAGCGCCATAGGCCACCCACCCGGCGACGTCGGACAGCCCGTGTTCGGCGGGCGTTCGAGTAGCAAGCACCAGCCGCACCACGTAGTCAACCAGGGCGTGGTGGACGAAAACTCGTGCGGCGACCTGCTGCAGCCGGACCAGCTCGCTCGGTTTGAGCACCTGGTGCGGTTGCGGAGGTTGCACACCCATCCGGTAGATGATCTCTCGTTCTTCCTCGACCGTCGGGTAATGCACCAGGATCTTGAACAGGAAGCGGTCGCGTTGCGCTTCGGGAAGCGGGTAGACGCCCTCATTCTCGATCGGGTTCTGGGTCGCCAACACGAGAAAAGGCGCGGGCATCGGATAGGTGGTACCGCCGATCGATACGTGGCGTTCCGCCATCACCTCCAGCAGTGCCGACTGCACTTTGGCCGGCGCACGGTTGATCTCATCGGCGAGGACGAAATTAGCCATCACGGGCCCGAGCTCGACGTCGAACTGCTCCCGCCCCTGCCGGTAGATGCGGGTCCCAAGAATGTCGGCGGGCACCAGGTCGGGAGTGAATTGGATGCGCGAGAACGTGCCGCCGACCACTCGGGCGATAGTTTCCACGGCGAGGGTCTTGGCTACCCCGGGCACGCCTTCCAGTAGCAGGTGACCACCGGCCAGCAGCCCAACGAGCATCCGCTCGACCAGCCGGTCTTGCCCTACGATCACTCGCTGAATCTCGAAGACCGTCCGCTCGATCAGCTCGGCGTCCTTGGCCGGAGACGTGGGCCGGCCGGGGTGACTAGCCAGGCCGGATACCGGCAGGGGCACCCCGCCGTCGGCGTCGCTCACGGGTCCTCCTCGCGCAGAGTCCGGTTCAGGCGCACCCAACGGTGGCGCACCTTGTCAACAGGCATGGCGGTATTACGGAACACCACGGTTGCGGGATCCAGCCAGACCCAACCGCGGTGCCGGTGTGACGGCTGTGAGATCTAGAGCATGCGCACCGCGTAGGGCATGATCCCGTCGTACCGGACCGAGGTGACGCGCACCGCAGCGCCTGAGTACGGCGCTTCGATCATCTGCTCGCCGCCGATATACAGAGCGACATGATGGACGTCCCCGTCCGTGCCCCAGAACAGCATGTCACCGGGCCGCTTCTGGGCCAGTGGCACCTTGCGGCCAGCGTTGTACTGGAAGCCGCTGTAGTGCGGCAGTGCATAGCCCAACGCCCGGGAGAACGCGTAGATCATCAATCCAGAACAGTCGAAACCGATCTTGCGGTAGTCACCGAAGGTATCCGCAACACCCCCATCCCGAACGCCGATGGTGGGCCCTGCGGCGTCACCACCGCCCCAGGAGTAGCGGACCCCGAGTTGCGACATCGCACGATTGATCACCGACTGGACGCTGACGGTCATGGCCCGGGATCCACCGGCGGTCGCCGCGCTGTGTTCGGCTGCCGCTGCCGCTGCCGCTGCCGCAGCAGCCGCGGCGGCCTGTTCTCGATCCCGCTGCGCTCGCCACTCCTCGTAGCGCTGCCGCTGCCCGCGCAGGCCCGCGGCGGCGTTCTGCGCGTCGTAGAGTTGTCGCTCAAGGTCGGTCTTGCGGTCCTCGAGGGACTTGGACGTTGCCGCCTGCGCCGCCTCGGTATCGATCGCGACGCGGTAGGCGGTATCGAATGCGTTCTTCGCCTCAGCTGCGGTCTGCTTGGCGACCTGAGCCGCCGCCAGGGCAGCTCGAGTCTGGGAATCCTTGTTGGCTGCATCGACCTGAGCCCGCCGCATGTTGTCTACCGCGTGCAGCTGGGCACCTCCCACGGCATCCAGCAGCTCGGCCCGAGCTAGTAGATCTTTGGGGCTCTTCGACCCCAGAAAGGCCGACAGTGAACCGACCGTACTCTGCTGCCGGAAACTCGCCGCGGCGAATTCGTCGAGGGCCCGGTGTGCCGCAGCGATCTGCTCGGTAGCGGCGTCGGCTTCGGCGCGGGCGCTGTCGGCCCGCAACATCGCGGCAGCCAGGGCGGCCTGCGCCGCTTGCTCATTGATCAGCGCCTTGTTTGCTTGCTCATGTCTGAGCTCAACCTGGGACTGCGATGCCACCAGCGCCGCTTCCGCCTGAGCAACCTGATTGGCTAGCTGACCTACCCGCGCTGCAGTGGCGTCGACGTGCGCTT
>DASQVU010000209.1:0-3540 GCA_035640615.1 Pseudonocardiaceae bacterium | reverse complement strand
GCTTGCGCCGTAGCCGGCGTTCCGCGTCCCGGTCCCGCAGCTGCGCGGCGTCAACCCCGGCGACCCGGATGCTGCCGCGCTGCGGCGAGCGCAGATTCATGATCTCGAGCAGGGTGCTGATCTTCCCGCAGCCCGACTCGCCGACCAGCCCAAGCGTCTCCCCTTCGCGGATGTCCAGGTCGACGTCGGACACCGCGTAGACCCAGCCCACCCGGCGCTTCAACACCGCACCCTTGAGTAGCGGGAACGTCTTGCTCAAGCGATTGACCTCGAGCACGGCGGGGCGCTGCTCCTGGGGAACGTGCGCCGTTGGCGGGTCCGGCGCCGGCGTGACCGGGTAGATCGGGCGGCCGTCAATGCCGCCGTCCTGGATCTCGTGGGCCCGGATGCACGCAGCGCGGTGACCGTCCTGCGCCTCATCTTGAACCACCGCCAGGTCCGGTTCCCGGTCACGGCACGCGGGCACCGAAACCGGGCAGCGCGGCTGGAACGGGCAGCCCGGCGGCAGGTCCACCAGTAACGGCGGGCTGCCCTGGATCGGCACCAGCGGCCGGCGCTCGGCAACGTCAACCCGCGGGACGGCGCCAAGCAGGCCGATGGTGTACGGCATCCGGGGCCGGGCGAACAGCTCATTCACCTGCGCCTGCTCGACCGGCCGTCCTGCGTACATCACCAGCACCTCATCGGCGATCCCGGCCACCACCCCGAGGTCATGGGTGATCAGGATCAGGGCCGCACCGGTCTCCGCCTGGGACAGCCGCAGCACATCCAGGATCTGCGCCTGCACCGTCACATCCAGCGCCGTGGTCGGCTCGTCGGCGATGATGACCTGTGGATCGTTCGCCATCGCCATGGCGATCACCACCCGCTGGCGCATCCCGCCGGAGAACTCGTGCGGGAACGCCCGGGCCCGCTCGGTCGCGTTGGGGATCCCGACCAGATCGAGCAGCTCCACCGCCCGCTTCCAGGCGACATCGCGGTCCAGGTCCTGATGGATCTGCAGCGCCTCGACGATCTGGGCACCTACGCTGAAGATCGGCGTCAACGAGGACAGCGGATCCTGGAAGATCATTCCTAGATCGCGGCCCCGGATCTTGGACATCTGCCGGTCGTCCAAGCCCAGCAACTGGCGGCCGTCGAGGGTGATCGAGCCGGCCACTGAGGCGTACTCCGGCAGCAGCCCCATGACCGCCATCGCGGTGACCGACTTGCCCGAGCCGGATTCACCAACGATGGCTAGCGTCCGGCCGGAACGCAGGTCGAAGTCGACGCCGCGCACCGCGTCTACTCGGCCGGCCTCCGAGGGAAAGGAGACCGCCAGGTTGCGGACCGACAGCAGGGCCCCGGTCTGGGGGCCAGTTCCCGGCCCGGTCATGCGCGACCTGCGGAATTCGACATGGGGTCCAGCGCGTCGCGCAGGCCGTCGCCGATCAGAGCCATGGAGACGGTGAGCAGGGTGAGCATTGTCGCCGGGAAATAGAACAGCCAGGGCGCGCTCGTGATGGTGTTGGCTCCGTCGGCCAGCAGGGTGCCCAGAGATACGTCGGGGGGCTTCACGCCAAGCCCGATAACCGACAGCGCGGTTTCGCTTTGCACGGTGGCGACCACGCCGAGGGTGAAGGTGACGATCAGCAGCGATCCGATGTTCGGGATCAGGTGTCGCAGCACGATCCGCAGCGAGCTGACCCCCATGAACCGCGCTGCCTGGACATACTCGCGCTCACGCAGTGAGGTGGACAGCGACCACACAACTCGCGCGCCGTACATCCAGCCGAACGCGGTCAGCACCAGGATCAGGACCTTCCAGTCCCCGCCGGCCTCCTGCGAGATCAGCGCCAGGATCAGGAAGGAGGGCACCACCAGCAGGAAGTGCACGACGGCGAGGATGGCTTTCTCCGCGGTGCCGCCCAGGTAGGCGGCCGCCGCCCCGACGAACGCCGCGATCAGGGTGCTGAACAGCGACACCACGACGCCGATGATCATCGAGCGGCCCAGGCCGTGAGTGGTCTGGGCGAAGGTGTCGTTGCCGGTGCCGTTGGTGCCGAACCAGTGCTGTGACGAGGGTGCCGCGGTCAGGCTGGTGAAGTCGACGTCGGTGTAGGTGTAGGTGGTCAGCAACGGGCCGGCAATGGCGAACAGCACCAGCAGGGCAAAGATCGCTAGCCCGGCTACCGCGCCCCGGTTGCGCAGGAACCGGCGGGTGTAGAGGCGGCGGCGGGACAGTCGCTGGCCGCGGCGGGCTACCCGTTCCTCCTCCGCCGGAGGCGCCTCAGCAGGCAGCACGCTATCGACGGTGGACTCCAGCGGGGGGAAGTTGGTCGTCATCAGCTCACCCGCACTCTGGGATCCAGTGCCACGACGGCGATGTCGGCGAGGATCGCGCCGATCGCGGTCATCAGCGCGCCGAAGGCGGCGACGGCGACCGCGCCGTGGATGTCGTTCTTGCTGATCGTCTGCACGAAGTACTGGCCCATCCCCTGCCACGCGAAGATCGTCTCGGTGATCACTGCCCCGGTGAACAGTGCCGGGATCGCGAAGGCTAGCGAGGTGGCGACCGGGATCAGCGACGTGCGCAGCCCGTGGCGGCGGATGGCGCGTTGCCTGGTCAGTCCCTTGGCCCTGGCCAGCCGCACGAAGTCCGAGTTGATGTTGTCCAGCAGGAGCGAGCGTTGCAGGAGGTGGTAGCCGGCGTAGCTGATCAGGGTGAGGGAGGCGGTCGGCAGGATCAGGTGCCGCACCCGGTCTGCCAGCAGCGGCCAGAACCCGCTCACCGTGGGCGACTGGGCGCCGGCAACGAACAGCCACGTGTCGCCCACCGACTGGTTGAACGCGATCGCCAGCAAGACCACCGCCAGGCCGGCGACGACCGGGGGAATGTTCAGCGTAATGATCGATAAGCCTTGATTGAACCGGTCGGCGAAGCGGTACTGGCGAGCTGCGGTGTACACCGCCAGGCTGATCCCGATGAGCGCGGACAGCACCAGGGATCCCAGGACGAGTTGGGCGCTCACCCCGATCCGGAAGCTGATCTGGGAGTTCACGCTCTCCCCAACCGGCGAGTACCCCCAGTTCCAGTGCCCGACGATCCCGCTGATCCAGCGCCACCAGCGGTCCAGCAGCGGGGTGTCCCGGCTGAGGTTGTACTGAGCCAGCGCGCGGCTGATCTGCTCGGGCGTGCGAGGGGGCCGCAGCTGGAGGTAATTGGCCCGCGGGTCTAGGAAGAAATTCGCCAGGAAGTACGTCAGGTTGGTGGCCACAATGATCATGACCAGCCAACCGAGGGACTTTCTGAGCAGGTATCTCAGCACGAGGGCAGCGCTCACTTTCTCTCGTGCGGATCGGTTACGCAATGTACCCGATCGCCCGTCGCGGTGAACGGCATGGCACTCACCCGGGTATTGGTGGCGCGGTCCGCACCACTCGGTGTGTGGTCAAGCAAGCTACCACGCCAAGTTAAGGATGCTGTTTAGGCTGGCCAGTGCGACCAAGCCGCGCTTCGCCCACCAGAGCTCAGCGCGAGGGCAGCGGTGGGCATCACCT
>DASQVU010000208.1:0-17784 GCA_035640615.1 Pseudonocardiaceae bacterium | reverse complement strand
CGCCGGTCAGCGCGCGCACCTCCATCTCGGCGTAACGGGCCTCGTCGGCCTGGTCTTGCGGGGTAAGGACGGTGGCGACATAACCGAGCAGGAAGGCCAGCGGCACCGATACCAGCGCCGGGTTTTTCAGCGGGAAGATCGCGAAGTCGACGTGGGGGAACATCGATGTCTTCGTGCCCGACACCGCCGGAGACAGGATGATCAAAAGCACGCAGCTGATCAATCCGCCGTACATGCTCCACAGCACGCCGGTGGTGTTGAACCGCTTCCAGAACAGCGAGTACAGGATGGTCGGCAAGTTCGCCGAAGCGGCCACCGCGAAGGCCAGCGCCACCAGGAAGGCGACGTTCTGGCCCAGCGCGGCGATGCCACCCAGCACCGCCAGCACGCCGATGACGCAAGCGGTGATGCGGGCCACCTGGACCTCGCTGTCCGCGTCCAGGTCGCCGCGCTTGATCACGTTGGCGTACACGTCGTGCGCGAACGATGCCGATGCGGTGATTGTCAGGCCGGCCACCACCGCGAGGATGGTGGCGAAGGCGACCGCCGAGATGAAACCGAGGAGCACCTCACCGCCCAGCTGGTAGGCCAGCAGCGGCGCCGCGGAGTTCTCTCCACCAGGCATCGTGGCGATCCGCGCCGGGCCGCCGTCCACCATGGCCGCCGCGGCGTAACCGATCACCAAGGAGAACAGGTAGAACACGCCGATCAGCCAGATCGCCCACACCACCGAGCGGCGGGCTTCCTTGGCCGAGGGCACCGTGTAGAAGCGCATCAGCACGTGCGGCAGGCCCGCGGTGCCGAGTACCAGGGCCAGCCCCAGCGACACGAAATCGATCTTGCTTGTGGTGCTATTGCCGTATTGCAGACCCGGCGCGAGCACGGCTGGGCCCTGCATCGAGTGCGCCGACGCGTCGCCCAGCAGGGCGGAGAAGTTGAGCCCGAAGGCGCCCAGTGCCCACGCGGTCAGCATGCCCGCGCCGACGATCAGCAAGGCGGCCTTGACGATCTGCACCCAGGTGGTGCCGCGCATCCCGCCGACCAGCACATAGATGATCATCAATAGGCCGACCACCGCGACCACCAGCGCTTGGCCTGCCGTGCCACTGACGTCGAGCAGCAGCGCGACCAGACCGCCGGCCCCGGCCATCTGCGCGAGCAGGTAGAAGAAGGAGACCACCAGCGTCGAGACGGCCGCGGCCGTCCGTACCGGCTGCCGACGCATCCGGAAGCTCAGCACGTCGCCCATGGTGAACTTGCCGGTGTTGCGCAACAGCTCGGCGACCAGCAGCAGGGCCACCAACCAGGCGACCAGGAAGCCGATCGAGTACAGGAAACCGTCGTAGCCGAAGACCGCGATGGCGCCGGCGATGCCCAGAAACGACGCCGCGGACAGGTAGTCGCCGGACAGAGCGATCCCGTTCTGCGGGCCGGTGAACGTGCGGCCTGCGGCGTAGTAGTCCGCGGCGGTGCGGGTGCGGCGCGATGCGCGGAACACGATGACCAGGGTGACCAGCACGAAGAACAGGAAGATGCCGCCGTTAAGCAGCGGCTGGCCGACGCCTGCCTGGGCTGACGCCGCTAATCGGGCTAGTGCTTTGGTCACCAGGCTCCCCCTTCGACTCGCTCGCGGATCCGGTTGCTGACCGGGTCGAGGTAGCGGTCGGCGTAGCGCACGTAGATCGTCGTGATCGCGAACGTGGAGACGAACTGCAGCAAGCCGAAGACCAAACCGATGGTGACGTTGCCGATGACCTTGATGGCCATAAAGTGCGGGGCAAACGCCGCTAATAGGACATATAAGAAATACCAGGCCAAAAACACCGCGGTCATCGGGAAGACGAATCCACGCAGCCGCGTGCGCAAAGTGGCGAACTCGGCGCTGGTGTGAGCGGCAGTCCAGGGATCTGTTGGGCGCCCGGTGCCAATAGTGCCGGCAGGCTCGGTGGTGCTCACGCAGAGACCTCCACAGCGGTGAGGTAATTGCCGGTTTTACCGGCGTGTCTCGTGGACGCGACGACCGAGCGGATGCTAAGCGCGTCGCGAAGACCGCCGACACCCTAGTAGCTCCCCGTTGACCCCCGCGCACCGGAAGGTGACACCCGATAAAGCAATTACTTACTGTCACCAGCGTGGGTCATGTCATGAACTCGACGCGCACCATCCCCGCTGCCTCGCCAGGTCGGTATTGTCGAGTTCACGGCGGCACCCGGCCACGGGAAGAATTACCGGCGGTGGCGACCACCGCGCATCCGCGGCATCGCGGCTGCGGCTATCCCGGCGCGGCTTGCCAGCTGGCCGTAGTCCCGATCCTCGGACAACCCCAACCGGTCCGGAGCGTGCAGCCGCAGCAGGATTCGCGAGACATCCGCCGGGACCCGGTCGCTGGTTCGCCGGCTCACCACCACCATGGTGAGGAAAGCCAGCGGGACGGTGAACACGGCAGGTTGCGCCAGCACCGCCTGCCAATCCGGCGGCAGCACGCCGGCAGCGGCCGGCAGTACCGCGGCGAACGCCGACCCGCCGCCGACCAGGATGCCGGCCGCGGCGCCGGCGTCGGTCAACCCGCGCCACCAGATGCCCAGCACCAGCAGCGGGCAGAACGACGAGGCGGCCACCGCGAAGGCCAGCCCAACCCCCTGGGCCAGATCCAGCGACGAGACCGCGAGCATGAAGGCCAGCGGGACTGACCAGGCTGCCACCGTGGCCGCCCGGAAACCGCGCAGCCGGCCGGGCAGCACGTCGGTGGACAGCACCCCGGCAACGCTGACCACCAGCCCGGTAGCGGCGGAGACGAACGCGGCGAATGCCCCAGCCGCGATCAGCCCACCGAGCAGCAGCGCCGGCCAGGTGCCCAGCATTGCTCGGGGCAAGTCCAGCAGCGCGGCGTCGGTGTTGCCGGCAGCCAGCAGTTCCGGCTCGTAAAGCCGGGCCAGCCAGCCGGACACGATCGGGAACAGGTAAAAGATCCCGAGTAGCGCCAGTACCAGCAGTGTCGTGCGCCGTGCCGCCATGCCGTCCGGATCGGTGTAGTACCGGCCCAGGATGTGCGGCAGCCCCATCGTGCCCAGTACCAGCGCGATGATCAGCGAGTAGGTGACCAGTAGCGGGTGTTTGCCGGCGCCCATCGGTCGCAGCCAGGTGTCGTAGTCGGCGGCGGCGTCACTGGTCACCGGTATCCGGCTGCCCGCGTCGAAGTGCACGGTGGCGTTCGCCGCCACCTTGTGCTCACCGGGTGGCCAGACGACTGGGCCGTGCGTAAGTTGGTCATCTTGCTTGCCGTCGACCCGGACGCGTGTCGGCTGGGTGATCTTGAGCACGATGTCGCGATCCGGCTTGATGTCCTTCTCAACCGAGAAGGCGGGTGGCGGGGCGCCCAGCGAGCTGCGGGCCGGTTGGTTCGTGCCGGCATGGTGAATCAGCAGCACGAAGACCGGAACGGCCAGTGCGGTCAGCTTGATCCAGTACTGGAAGGCCTGCACGATAGTGATCGAGCGCATCCACCCGGTGTAGATGTTGAACGTCACGATCACCATGACCACCGCTGCGCCGACCCATTTCGGCTGGTGCGTCACCTCGTGCACGGTGAGCCCGGCGCCTTGGAGCTGCGGCACCAGGTATAGCCAGCCGACAACGATCACGAAGACGGTGCAGATCTGGCGCAGCCGCACCGAACCCAACCGCACCTCGACGAAGTCAGGCAGCGTGTAAGCCCCGGAGCGGCGCAGCGGGGCCGCCACAAATAGCAGCAGCGCGAGGTAGCCCGCGGTGAACCCGACCGGGTACCACAGCGCGTCGACACCCCCTTTGAGCACCAGCCCGGCGACCCCGAGAAACGACGCCGCGGACAGGTACTGCCCGGAGATCGCCGCGGCATTCCAGCGCGGGCCCACTGTCCGGGCGGCCTCCAGGAAATTCGAGGTCGACCGGGCCTTCGCCCCGTAGAGCCCGGCGAGCATGGTCACCGCAGCAACCAGGACCATCGCGGCGATGGTCACGACTAGGGCAATCCGGTCGGACACCTATTGCTCAGTTCTCGACCATCTCGGCGAAATCCTGCTCGTTGCGTTCCGCGCTGCGGTTGTAGCACCAGGCCACCGCGACGAAGAACGGGTAGACCGCCAGACCGAGCAGCAGCCACGGCAGGCGCAGGCCCAGGATGGTGGCCGTACCCAGCGACGGCAGCAGCAGGAACGCGACCGGGATAGCGCCGAGCACAGCCGCGATCAGCAGCATCAGCCGGATCGACAGCATTAGCTGGACCCGTACCAGCTGGCGGACCAGCACCTCACCGACGCTGGTCTGGTCCTCCAGTTCGGCCAGCGTGCGCACCACCCGGCGGCTGTTGCGCCGCTGGGCCAGCACGATGCGCTCCCGCTTGCCGGCCTTGACCCGGCCGGTGAGGGGGTAAACGGTGCTGTCCTGCGCGGACAGCCCGCGCGCTGCTTTCTCCTGCGCTTCGGCCTCTTCGGCAGCCTTGACCAACGCCGCCCACGGGTCATTGTCCGGCCCGTTGGCGTCATTGCTCGCGGCTCCGAAGCTCATCCGGCAAACCTGAACGTCGCCACGCTCATCGAGACGTCCAGCCCTGTTTCGCCGCGCGCACCAACCGGTCCTTCAGCTCGCGGGTGTGCCGGCGGCTGACCGGTAACTCTGTCGCGTCATCTCCGTTACCGACCCGGACGACATAGCCCGACGCCGACATGCGCAACTCGGTGACCAGCGGCAGCGCGACCAGGAAGGAACGGTGAATGCGCACGAACCCGGCGTCGGACCAGCGGTCCTCTAGCTGGGACAGCGGGATGCGGACCAGGTGGCTGGTGCCCTCACCGGTGTGCAGCCGCGCGTAGTCCCCGTGGGCCTCGACCCAGCGCACCGACGAGCGCGGTACCAGCTTGGTGGTGCCGGCGAGTTCAACCGGGATGACCTCATCCTCCGCGGCCTGCTCGGGACCCGGGGCGGCCGAGTCACGCCGGGAGGCGACGATCCGGCGCATCGTGTTGGCCAGCCGTTCCCGGCTCACCGGCTTCATCAGGTAGTCGGCCGCGCCGATCTCGAAGGCGTCGAGGGCGTTCTCGTCGTAGGCGGTGGCGAACACGACCGCGGGCGGGTTGGGGATCGTGGCAAGCACGCGGGCCAGCTCCAGACCGTCCAGCCCAGGCATCCGGATGTCCAGGAACACCACGTCGACCCGCGGCAGCGGGGTGCCGTTGGGGCTGCGGCTGTCCGGCCGCAGGATCGACAGGGCTTCGGTGGCGTTGGTGGCGGTCAGGATGGTGCCGATGCGTGGCTCGGCTTCCAGGACTTCTAGCAGCATTGCCATCGGACCCGGCTCGTCGTCCACGGCGAGCACGACAAGCCCGGGGTTGTCGTCGTTGCCGCTCATTGACCGCCTTTCGCCGTCCGCCGCCCCGGCAAACACCGTGGGACCATCAATCCTAATGTTGCTGTCCACGGTCGCTGCCGTGTCGTACGTGCCCAGCCTGCTATGCAGGATCCCGCGGCGCAGCTTGACGGCGTCGAACCCTTCCGGACCTCGCCGGTGCCACTCGGGTCCGGCGATTAGGGACTGTAGTAGATAACCCGTAGTTCGCGGCCACATCCAGCGTCATATCCGCGCCGGTAGCGGTCCCTACAACCTGCTTGGGGGTGGACCTGTAAGGTGCATCGACCAGTTCGGTGTAGGTGCCCGGCGCTGGCAGGGGACCGTCACCGATTGCTTGGAATGGGAAAAATTGACGACCACAATGGCGTGTTCGTTTCCCTCAAACGGTGGTAGGCGAAGACGCCGCCCGCCAGGTCGTGACTGCAGGTAATAGTAGAACCAGTTCCAGCTACGGAGGGCGGCTCGGCTCCCCGCAGCGACGCGAGCCGGCGGTGCAGCGTGACCAGCGGGCGGCCCTAGGGATCATAGAAGCAGTCCCAGTGAGAATCGCGCCGGTAGTGGACGCGGATCGTCGTCGGGCGGGAGCACGTAATTGTCCGTGAACTCTTGCTCCTGCCACAGCATGGGAATTCCGGACGCGTCGGACAGGGTGGTGGCCAGCGGTTCCCAGGTCTGGGGGACCTGGTCGGCGCCAACGAGATCGCCGGCTTCGTCATAGCGAAAGCCGTCGACGTGAAACTCCTCCAGCCAGTAGCGGGTCACCGCGCGGACGAACTGCAGCGCGAACGGATTGCGATAGCCGATTAATGTTTGGCGGCGTGGCAGGCGTCGACGAGCCGCTTGAGACCGGGCGCTTCGCCCCACCGTTCGTTGGGAGCAAAGAAGTGAAATGGCGCAGCTCCGGAACCGTCCACGTGTCGTCATGCCACGCATACGGCGCCGTGCTGTCTGGCGTATCGAAAGCAGCGAGGGCTCCCACATCATTGGTGGCATAAGCGAACGGGTCGGTGAACCACTCGGTAACCGTGGTACCGCCGCGCCGAAGCCGGTAGTGGTACAGGTAGCGGCCGCTGAGCCCGAAATGTGTTTTCTCCTGGCGAGCGATGGTGATGTCGGCGCTCCACATGCCGTCATTGCCGCGCGCCAGGGGGTACGTGTTAGGCGGGACGCGACGAACCTGTCCTCGTGGTGGATGACCAGGATGTCGACCGAAAAGCCGGCGGGTAGGTCGGGCAAGAACAGGCGGAACGTGACGGGAACACCGATGGGGTCCGGTCGGACGGGAAAGCGCCGAATCGGCTCAGGGCAACTGCCACGGCTTTGGACCTTCCTCGCCAAGCAAGTTGCAGAGCGCCGTGATCGCCTTTTAACGCCTGCCATTCGAGTGAGGGAAGCTGGTGCTGTCGATGCGCTGCGCCGGTGAGGGCTTACAAACCGAAGCGGGACCAGGCGGCGCGCTGTTCGAGCGCTTCGAGTAACGCCAGCGCGGACTCCGACGCGTTGCGGTTGCTCAGTGCCGCCGCCGCGGGCACCACACCCAGCCGGGCGAGCAGCGGGCGGCGTCCCTCCACTGTCACCAGCTCCGCCTCGGGGTAACGCTTGGCGATCTCTCCGCGCATCGTGCCGAGCCGGTCGACCAGGCCTAGCTCGACGGCACGGCGGCCGGTCCACACCTCGCCGGTGAACAGATCTTGCTGATCGGTAACCAGCGTCTTGCTGCGGCGCGCGCAGACCCATTCCCGGAACATCTGGTGCAGCTCCTCCTGCATGCCGCGCAGCCACATCACGTCGTCTTCCTGCTCGGGGAGGAACGGGTCCAGCCGGGCCTTGTTGGCACCCGCGGTGTAAAGCCGCCGCTCGATGCCGAAGCGCTCCAGCAAACCGTGCAACCCGAACCCGCGGCTGACCACTCCGATGGATCCCACCAGCGACGTCGGGTGCGCGACGATCTCATCGGCGGCGCAGGCGAGCCAGTACCCACCGGATGCGGCGATGTCCTCGCAAAACGCCAGCACCGGCACGCGCTTGGCGTCGGCCAGCCCGCGGATCCGGTCCGCCACCAGTGCGGACTGGGTGGGCGTGCCACCCGGCGAGTTGATCGACAACGCCACCGCCCGCAGCCGGTCGTAACCGAAGGCCCGGGTCAGCACCGAATCGAAGGTAGCCAGGTTGATCACGCCCCGGCCCAGCGGCGCCGGCGCCGGCGTGATCACGCCATGCAGTTTCACCGCGGCCACCACGGGGCCGCGGTCCCGCTGGGTGCCGGGCAACGTTAGGCGCGAGGTCAGATCTTTGACGTCCATCCGGCCAGCCTACGGAGCTTTGCGGCTGGACTGTGTCCGCTGGTCGCTATGCACTCACCGGTGGTTGGCTACGCGACGGGTTCGGCGTCGGCGGGGCGATGGCGCGGACCCCGCGGCTGAACTTGGGCACCCTCATGCTGACCTTGGTGCCCAAGCCCGGCGCGGTCTCCACGACCAGCCCGCAATCGTCGCCGAAGGCGCCGCGCAGCCGGTCGTGCACGTTGCCCAGGCCGACGTGGGCGCCGGTGAGGTGGGAGTCGGTCATCTCCTCGCGTAGCCGTTCCGGGTCCATCCCGATGCCGTCGTCGTTAACGCTGATCACGCAGTCCGATCCGGCGTCCTCGGCCACCACCGAGACGGTGCCGCCACCTGGTTTGCCCGCCAGCCCGTGCCGGACCGCGTTTTCCACCAGCGGTTGTAGCGCCAGGAACGGCAGCACCACCGGCAGTACTTCGGGGGCGATCTGCAGCTTCACCTGCAGCCGCTCACCGAAGCGGGCCTTCTCCAGGATCAGGTACCGGTCGATGTTGTTGAGTTCCTCGGCCAGCGTGGTGAACTCGCCGGAAGCGCGGAAGGAGTACCGGGTGAACTCGGCGAACTCCATGAGCAGCTCACGGGCCTCCTCCGGGTCGGTACGCACGCAGGAGGAGATCGTGGTCAGCGCGTTGTAAATGAAGTGCGGTGAGATCTGCGCGCGCAGTGCCCGCACCTCGGCATGCGCCAGCCGGGACCGGGACTCGTCGAGCTCAGCCAGCTCGAGCTGGCTGGAAACATAGCGGGCGACCTCAGCGACTGCGCGCATCACGCCGGCTGCGGCGGGCCGCTCGCTGACCACCCCGAAAGTCCCGACCACCCCGCCGTCCACCTCCAGCGGGGAGACGATCACTGCTCGGATCATGCAGTCAGCCCGCCCGCAGTCCATCTCACGCTGGCTGCGGACCTGCTGGCGGCCGGTGCTCAACGCTTCCAGGGCAGCTTCGGCAACCCATTCGGCATGATGCTGCCCATCCCCATCCCAGGCGAGCATCACGCTTTCGTCATTGGTCAGCGCGACCGCCGTGCAGTTCAACAGGGCCCGCAGGTGCGGCGCCGCAGCGGTCGCGGAGGATGCCTGCAGCCCATCGCGCAGCGGCGGTGAGGCCTGTGCCATGGTGATCAGCGCGTTGTAGGTGGCTCGGTCGGCATCGGTGCCGAACTGCCGCCGGCTGCGCGCCCAGTTCAGCAAACCGGCGGCCAGCGCGGCGCCGATTACCAGGGCGAGCCCGCCCAGCACCCCGGGGTTGAGGAGCAGATTCACGATCCCATATTCGCGTTCCCGCGGTCCCGTGACAACGGCGCCTCGCCGCCGCCGCCCGCCGGCCCGGCAACGGTCTCACGGCTGCTCGTGCAGCTATCACCCCGCATGGCGCGCGGAGCTCAGTTCTGCACCGGGCTGGATCTCCGCGAGATGCTCTGCGCCACCTTGGGCCAGTTGACCCCGCCGATGATCCAGCGGGCGGCCACGTCGGGCGAGTACCCGGCCTTGATCCACCGGGCGGCGATGACCATGGGGTGGTCGCGCTCTGCGTCCACCACGTCACGCAGCATCATCGCCAGCCGGATCACGTCCGGGTTGCGCGTGACGTAACCGATCAACCGGCGGCTTCGGCTACGCGGCGGCGAGTCCACCGGGTGAACCGGGCTGACCGGGAACAGCAGCAGGTTACGCTCGGCGAGCAGGTCGGCGGTCTGACGTTCTGGAGTCGGCTGCTCGGTTGGTACCCCGGAGCAGATCCATTCCGCCGGACGGCCCAGCGCCGCGTCGTCGACCGACCGTAGTTCCACCGTCCAGGTCGTGCCTACTGAGCAGCACCACGAGGCGGTGAAAACATCAGTACTGGGAATCTTGTGCTCTACGGGAGTCCTTCGTCGGGATGGGGAGTCCACAGAGCGCATCGGAAGGAGAGGCCGCACCACACGGATAGCGAACTCTGGATGGGCCACGTACGGCACCGCAGCAGGGGTGAATTTGTTGACCTCCACCCCGATGGCTCACCTGAGCGCTAGTCAGCGAATCAGCCGGGACAGCCTGCGGTCGGCGAGGGGTTTTCCTCCGGTCTGGCAGGTCGGGCAGTACTCGAAGGAGCGGTCGGCAAAAGACACTGCACGCACCGTGTCACCACAGACCGGGCAGGGCAGGCCTGCGCGGGCGTGCACGGCTAGGCCAGCCCTTTTCTCGGCTTTGAGCCGGGCGGCATCCTGGCCGACGCAGCGGGCTACCGCCTCGCGGAGAACGCGCTGCATGGCCTCGTGCAGCCTGTCTTGCGCGTCGTCGGGCAGCCGTCCAGCGGTCGCGTAGGGCGAGAGCCGCGCGGCGTGCAGGATCTCGTCGGAATAGGCGTTGCCAACCCCGGCGATCACCGCCTGGTCGGTGAGCACCGTCTTAAGCCGCTCGGTGCGCCCGCGTAGCACCTCGCCAAGCTGCTCCCGGGACAGCGCCAGGGCGTCCGGACCGAGCCGGCTGATGCCCGGCAGCTGCGCCACACCCGCCGCGTCGGCCACCACGTACGCTGCAAGCCGTTTCTGCGTACCTGCTTCGGTCACGTCGAAGCCCGCTCCGCTGTCCAGGTGCACCCGCAACGCGATCGGACCTTTGCCCGGTCGCGGTGCGCTCGGAGCCAGCGAGTCTGACCACCGCAGCCAGCCGGCGCGCGCCAGATGCAGGACCAGCGCGGGCCCGTCGGTATACAAAACGAGGAACTTGCCATACCTACCCGCTCCGCTCACCACCCGCTCGTGCAGCGCGCTCACCGCAGGTTGCACGGTCTTGAGCACTGTGGGAGAAGCGACGTCGATGCGTGTCACAGTGGCGCCGACGGCATGTTCCCGCAGGTGATGCGTCAGCGCCTCGACTTCCGGCAGCTCAGGCATATAAGTTAAGGCTCGCGCACCGCTGCGGACGAGGCAATCCGGGTCAGTGGCCCGTGCGGCTCGTTGGGATAGCCCTTCTCCTCGAGGGCATCGAGAATCCGGAGCATCTCATCCCGGGCCGGCACCATGCCCCGCACGATGCCTTCCCAGTGCTCACCCCCGGTTGCACGCGGCTCGGAGGTGTCTGCGGTGATGACCCACGGTCGCTGCAGCGCCCATAGCCCCGCCATCACCAGCAGGGCCAGCGGGAACAGCAGCACGAACCACGCCGGTATGACCACATCAGTGGGAGTCCAGAACACCACAAACAAGATCAGCACGGTGAGGACACCTGCCATCGCGACACCGGAGACGTAGCCGGCGGCCAGGTCGTGTTCGAACTGATCTGCCATCGCCGGGCGGGTCCAGCTGATCCGGCTCCGGACGACCCACACCCGCCGACTGTCAGCGTTCTCGCGTACCACCCGCCTCATCAAACCCTCCGTCCGCTCGGCGTCTTGCGGGACACCCGCACCCGGGGTCCTGCGGGACACCCGCACCCGGGGTCCTGCGGGACACCCGCACCCGGGGCTGCTCGGGTGAACGTACCCAGCGTAATGCCGTTCTGTCCGGATCCGGCTGTCATGCTGGCGGATGATGACGCAACCGTCCGCATTCACCCGGCGCAAGGAGGATTTCTGCTGCCTGCATTGCGGGAGCGCGGTCCGCGGCAACGGCTACACCAACCACTGCCCTCGATGCCTGTGGTCCCGGCACGTTGACGTCAATCCGGGCGACCGGGCGGCCGAATGTGGCAGCGCGATGGAACCCGTGGGAGCGCTCTGGGAAGGCGGCGAGATCGTCGTCGTGCACCGATGCCGAGCCTGCGGGCACACGAGACGCAACCGCGCCGCCGCCAACGACGATCGGGATGCACTGCTGGCCCTGTTCGGCCGCCCCGTCCCGAACGCCTAGCACCTGCCGCGGGGGTCTCATGGATGCTTAAGCACCTTCCGGGCGCTCGACGGCGCGGGCCCGCGGAGAGGGGAGTGCGGGCGGGGAGTGCCAGGTGGGCAGCAGGGCCGTCACCAGCGGTGCGCGCCGTGGCGGCGCGGGGCAGGCCGGTCGAGGTAGCCGCGCGGGGCGCTACGGTGCTGCGCGCCGGCAGTCCGGCGGACCCGCCGGCCGGTACTGCCGAGCAGAGCGAGCGCGATCAGCGCTGCGGCGACCGCCAGCAGGCCGGTGATCACTGCGTTCGTGTCGTTGCTGGTGGTGGCGCGGACCGGGATGACGTTGGCGACCTGGTCGATGGGCTGTGCCGGGTGAGCGGGGGCGGCGTCTGCCGCAGGGGGCGCCGGCAGCTTGGAATAGTCGACCAGCCCGGTGCGCTCCAGCGTGTCCATGTGCCGGCTGACCAGTGCCGCGGCGTTGGCGGCGAACGATCGCATCAGCTCGTTCTGGGTGCCGGCGCGGACTGCCGTGATGGCCGGTAGTACCTCGCCATCGGTGACCCGCAGCTGCTGGGCGAACATGCGATCGTATTTCGGGCCGGATAGCGCGGACAGCTCCTTCAACCAGCCTTGCTGCTGCGCGGTGGGCTGGTTGGGCAGCGGCACGCCGAGCTTGCCAGCGACCGCGCGCACCTGGTTGTCAAGATCGCTATAGTCCAGCGAGATCCGCTTGGCGACGGTACGTAGCTGCGGGTTGCTGCCTTGCTTTTGGGCCTGCTGCCCGCTCGATCCTCCGCACAGCCCAGCTTGGCGGATCATGACGAGCAGGTCCCGATCTGCGGGTCCCAGCGGACCCCATCGGGTGGGCATCATGGTGGCGTCCTCGGTGGCGGCTTGGCCGCGAGGGGCAATGGCGATCGGATATTGCGAGCTCCCCCAGTACTGGAAGACGGTGATGGTCAGCGCGGCAATCACCGCAAGGGCAACGGCACATCGGACGAATCGGGGTACCGGGGGGCGCACAGCAGAAACCTTTCTCTCCGCAAGGGCGTCAGCCAGTTTGTCGGGGTTTAGACGAAATCGAACTGTTCGGTGTGAATCCGCGGCTCGGGCACCTCCAGCCTGTCGAGCACGCTGCGCACGTCATCGACCATGGCGGGCGGCCCGCACAGGTAGTAGTCGAGCTGGTTGCGGCGGAACTTGCCGGGGAGCACGGCGGTGAGCAGGCTCTCGTCGATACGACCGGACGGGCCGGTCCAGCTTGGCGGCGGCTTGCGGAGCACTTCGACGACGGTGAGGTCCAACCGCTGCTGCAACTTCCTGATCTCGGCCCGGAACAGCAGCTCGTCGATCGTCGAAGCGACCACCAGCAGCCGGTGCGGACGCCGATCGTGTCGATGCGCCAGCGTCCGCAGCATGCTCATCATCGGCGTGATGCCGACCCCACCGGCGATCATCACCAGCCCGGTGGTGCGCTGCAGGTCCAGGGTGAAGGCGCCGTGCGGGCCGTCGATCCAGACCGGGCTACCCGGGCGCAGCAGGCGAAGTTCGCTGGTGAAATCGCCACTGTGCCGGATGGTGAACTCGGTCCACAGGCCGAGGTGGGCGCTGGAGGCAATGGTGAACGGATGCTCCTCCGCCCGCACTGAGGGCTGCAACCGCAGCCAGGCGAACTGCCCCGGAGCGAACTCCAGCGCCCGGTAACCCCGCCGGGACCGGCTGCGCTTGGGCTCCAGGACCAGGGTGCTCACGGTGCTGGACTCCGGCCGGATCTCCCGGACCACGTACTCCCGACCAGCCCCGAAGACCGGCATCCACAGCCACCGGTATCCCAGCACCACCAGCACTCCCAGCGCGAAGGCGGCGAACAAGGCCCGCATCGAGGGATCCCGGATGAGATGGTTGAGCCACCAGATGTGCAGTGCACTGAGCACCAGCGCCGTGCCGGCGAGCGCCAGATGCGCCCAGCGCCACACTTCGTAGCGGTGCCGCAGCCGTCGGCGCAGCACCGTCAGGGCGATCAGCGCACCCAGTGCCACTGTGGCGCCGACGGCTGCGCGGGCCCGATTTGGCGCGTGCATGACATCGAACAGCGCCAGGTTGGCCGGCTTGGCGCCCACCACCAGGACGATGTGCAAGCCGACCAGCAGGGTGACGGCCAGCCCGACGAAGCGGTGGATGGCCAGCACGCCGTCAATGCCGAAGGTGCGCGTCAGAGACCGCACCCGCGAGGGCAGCACCACGGCGCAGACCAGCATCGAGGTGGCGAGCAAACCCATCCCGACGGAGAGCTCAGACAGCAGGGACGCGCCATCACCGGGACGCAGACCGTGCAGCAGTGGTGCCAGCAAAGCAGGCGCCAGGAGCACGGCGAGGAAGGCCGTGGCCCACAGCGTTCGTTCCAGCTGGCGTCGCACGCCCCGAACGGTATGAAGAACTCGGTGCCTCGCTGGCGCATCCTGAGAGCGTTACCGGCTCGTGGTCGCCCACCCGGCTCTGCCGCGCGACGAGCGACCACCGATTAGTCCTAACGGCGCGATCCATTACTCCATTTGCCGCATCAAACGCTCAACGTTAACCGGTAACCGGATCGATCCGACCAGTCAGCCTGCCGGTCATCGATTGGTCACTGCCGCACAGCTAGTCTTGCCGCCGATGCAAATTGATCAACGATCGGCGGTGCTACGACATCCGGTTCTGTTAATGGTGCCCGTCCGTC
Source organism: Pseudonocardiaceae bacterium (assembly GCA_035640615.1). Classification (GTDB taxonomy): domain Bacteria; phylum Actinomycetota; class Actinomycetes; order Mycobacteriales; family Pseudonocardiaceae. The sequence continues at coordinate 3,537 of DASQVU010000208.1, read as the reverse complement.
AGACAACGAGCCGGGTGCTGCAGGCGTTGCGCTCCACGGGATTCGAGACGCGGATCCTGGACACCGTTCCGGACGTGCTAGACGCGGCCCGGGCGCACCCGCTGGCGGCGATCGTGCTCGACGTGACGCTGGCCGGTTCGGATCCCCGGTGCTTCCTGGATGAGCTGCGCAGGGTGGCCCCGCAGCTGCCGGTCATCGCGTTGACCTCCCGGGAACAGCGGGAACACACCGTGTCACTGCTGCGCGGGACCCTGGACGATTACCTGACCACCCCATTCCCGGTCGAGGAGCTGGTCAGCCGGTTGCGGCTGCGGGTCGCCGAGCAGCTGACCACTGACCGGACCGTGCTGCGGGCCGGACTGGTCACCGTCGACACCGCGCTCGGTCTGGTCAGCGTTGCCGGCCGGTTGGTGACCCTGTCACCGACCGAGTACGCCCTGCTGGTCGCATTGGCCAGCCGGCCGGGTGAGCCGGTTTCCCAGGATCGGCTCACCACCGAGGTCTGGGGCCAGCGGAAATCGTCCAACCTGGTCGAGGTTTACATCGGATACCTGCGCCGCAAACTTGGCCCCGACCGGATCCGTACCGTCCGCGGCGCCGGCTACGTCCTCGACGGCTGAGTCGCCCCGATATCCCCGACCCCCGACCGCCCCGACATGGAGACATATCGGGGTTTTGCGGGCCTTAAACCCCGATATGTCTCCATGTCGAGGAGCGGGGTAGCGCGGCACCGCTTGCGCGTTCTCAGCCAACTTTGAGGTGCCGTGCAGCTCGTTCGCACGTCGCCCGGCGATAACTAGGTCATGGAGATCAGGGGTCCGGTACTAGACGAACGGGAGCGCACCGCCAGCCGGTGGTCGGTTGGGCGGATCGCCACCGTGGATGTGGTGGTACCGGTATACAACGAGGAACGCGCGTTGCCCGGTTGCCTGCAGGTGCTGCGTTCCTATCTGGATGAACAATTTCCCTTCGACTGGACGATCACTGTCGTGGACAACGCCAGTACCGATGCGGTGCTGCGGGTGGCCACCGAGATAGCCGCGTCCGATCACCGGATACGGGTGCTCCATCTCGATCGCAAGGGACGCGGGCACGCGCTGCGCACCGCCTGGGCCTACAGCGACGCCGACGTCGTGGTCTACCTCGACGTCGACCTGTCCACCAGCCTGGATGCGCTGCTACCGCTGGTCGTCCCGCTGATCAACGGGCACTCAGACATCGCGATCGGTTCCCGGCTGGCGCCCGGGTCGCGCACCGTGCGCAGCGCCCGCCGGGAGGTGATCTCGCGGTGCTACAACCTGATGATCAGGCTCACCCACGGCGCCCGGTTCTCCGACGCGCAGTGCGGGTTCAAAGCGGCGCGCGCCGAGGTGATCCGGCCGCTGCTGGCGCACGTGCACGACGACGGGTGGTTCTTCGACACCGAGTTGCTGCTGCTCGCCGAGCACAACGGGTTGCGGGTGCACGAGGTGCCGGTCGACTGGGTGGAGGACGCCGACAGCCGGGTCCGGATATGGTCGACGGTCGTGGGGGACATTCGCGGGCTGGCACGGGTAGCTCGCGCCAAGGTCAGCGGCGCGGCTCGGGTGGCGGAACTACCGCAGCGGCCGGCGCCGCGTCCCACCCACCCGGATGCGGTACTCGCCGGGCGGGGCGGTGAGTTGCTGTGGCAGCTCGCGGCGTTCGGGGTAATCGGGCTGGCCTCGACGGCGGCCGTCGCTGTGCTGTACGCGCTGCTGCGCTCGTGGGCCCCGCCGCTGGTGGCGAACCTGGCCGCGCTGGTGGTGGTGAACCTGCTGAACACCGAGGCGAACCGGCGGTTGACGTTCGCCGGGACGCGTGTTGCCCGGCACGGAACGCACCTTCGAGGCCTGATCGTCTTCGGGTTGTACTACGCCCTCACCTCGGGTGCCCTGCTGGCGTTGCAAGCCGCGGTCGCGCACCCGTCCCGCTGGCTGGAAGTCGCCTTCCTGCTGATCGCCTCAGTCGTCGGAACCGCGGCCCGCTTCCTGCTCCTGCGCAGCTGGGTCTTCGCGTCATGACCGCCACCGCACCCCCCGTCGAAGCCACATCCAGCGGGCGTAGCGAGGTAATCCGACCTGCCCTTACCCCGCCGAGTCCGCGGATTGCGGTGGGGGCCATCTGTGCACTCGCGGGGGTGCTGTACGGGTGGCGGATCTGGGCCGGCGGGTGGGGGAATCCGTACTACTCGGCTGCGGTGAAGTCGATGTCGGCGAACCTCACCAACCTCGTGTTCGGCTCGTTCGACCCGCTGGGCGTGGTCACCGTGGACAAGCCGCCGATGGCATTCTGGCCGATGGTGGCCTCCGCCGCGATCTTCGGCTATCACGGGTGGTCGTTACTGCTGCCCCAGGTGATTGAAGGCGTCGCCGCGGTGTTCCTGCTGCACCGCACGGTGCGGCTGTGGGCCGGCGAGCACGTGGCGCTGCTCGCCGCGCTCGTGCTGGCCCTGACCCCGGTGACCGTGGCGATCAACCGGGACACCAACCCCGACACGCTGATGGTGCTATTGCTGGTGGCCGCGTCCTATGCGTTCACCCGGTCGGTTGTTCCTGGGCGGCAACCCGAGGGGCAGCCCGGCCGGGCGACTCGCTGGTTGCTGCTGGCCGCGATGTTCCTCGGCCTGGGATTCGTCACCAAGATGCTGCAAGCCTGGATCGTGGTCCCGGCGTTCGCGCTGGCGTACCTGGCCGGTTGTGCCTCGCCGCTGCGCCGGCGGGTGCTCGACCTGCTCGCTGCCGGGGCGGTGCTGCTGGCCAGCTCGATGTGGTGGGTTGCGCTGGTCAGCTTCTGGCCAGGCCCAAAGCCCTACATCGGCGGCAGCACCGACGGCACGGTGCTCAACCTGGTGATCGGCTACAACGGCCTGGGCCGCATCTTCGGCCGGGAAGCCGGCCGTGCCCTGGTCAGCGGCGCCACCAATCCGGGTACCGGGCATTGGACTGGCCGTCCCGAGGCTGGCGGTGGGTTCGGCGGCTCAGCGGGTATCACCCGATTGTTCGGTGCGCAGGTCGGTGGTCAGATCAGCTGGCTGCTGCCGTTGTGCCTGGTGATCCTGGTCGCCGTCGCGATCGCGGGAATCCGGCAGCTAAGGTCGGGGACGCCGGCGGTGCCGGTGCGCCGTGCGGGCTGGTTCCTGTGGGGTGGCTGGCTGCTGCTGGTAGGGCTGGTGCTCAGCGTCGCCCAGGGCGGCTTCCACCCGTATTACACGACGGAGATGGCCCCGGCCGTCGCCGCGGTGACGGCTGCCGGGGTGGCCGCGATGTGGCGCCGCTACCGCGAGCCGGGCGGGTACCGGTGGGCACTGTTCCCCGCGGCGGTGGCGCTGACCGCCTGCTGGGCGTGGGTGCTGGTGTCGCGAGACCTGTCCTGGCACGGTTGGCTGCGTGAGGCCGTCGCCGCCGTCGCGGTCGTTGCGGTGCTGCTGCTGGTGACCGCCCGGGTACGGCTGGCCGGTGCTCAGCCGGCCCAGGTAGCCGCGGTGCTCGGCGTGGTCGCGCAGCTACTCGCCCCGGC
>DASQVU010000207.1:0-2233 GCA_035640615.1 Pseudonocardiaceae bacterium | reverse complement strand
GAATGCGGGCAAAAATTGCTCTTCTCGGCGCGGGGGTCAACAGATGCCGGCCAAACGGGATGTCGGGACCTGCCTGGTTGGCAGCGCGAAACAACGCCTCGCAACCAGCCAGGTCAAGCATAGTGCCGCCATTGAACGCGTCAATGTAGTGGTTGGTGGCCATCGGGCGGATGAGGAAGTGCCCGGGCATGCTGATGCCCTCAAGCGAGATCCCAGCACGGCGGCCTACCTCGATGCAGACGATCGATAACGTGATGGGAATGCCGAGTTTGCGGCGGAGTACCTGATCCAGCAGTGAGTTGCGCGGATCGTAGTAGTTTGCGGTGTTGCCGGTGAAATGTTCCTCGACGAAAAGCCGGTGAATGAGCGTTTCAAGTGAGTCGACACCTTCGGCCAGTCGATCCAGCTCCCGTAGCCAGACGGTGGCATCAAGAGTCGGATCCGCACCTGCAGCGATCGCGAGCGCGCCGACGTCGAGGTCCGGCCCAGGCCCGCGCCCGGCCAACAATCCGATGAAATGCTCTACTGCGTCCACGGTGTAGCCGATCGTGCGCCCTACCGGCCCCGCTGTCGATACCCGCACCGGTTATCCGACCTGACTTTTTGGCCACCTGACCCGGCTGATCTCTAGAGACCACCCTGGCGATGGCCAGCCAGCTGGCTGGCCACGCTTTTTGGACGAGCTGCCCGATCGTCGCTCGATACCCGTCCATTCCTGGTAGTTCCTGCGTTGCAGTCCAGCGTGTAGACCTGCCTATTGGCGTTGGAGTCCAGGCAGAACCCGGATTACTTTGTGTACTCATGTGATCGCATACGGTGACGGCCGCGGTCCCCATTACAGCGTCTATCTCGCTGTTCGGACGGGTGCGATCGGTTCGGGCTCAATGCCTCCCCGAAGCACCTATCGCGGGAGTTTCGCGGGGTGGCCTGCGGCGCCAGCGGTTTGTCGCGACCGCGGTGAGCGCGGGGGCCGTAGACGTGGGGGGCTCTTCAGTGCAGTGGGCGGGCTGCGCAGGGTGAAGGTGGAGCCGGTGCCGGGTTTGCTCCAGAGGTGCACTTCGCCGCCGTGGTTGGCGGCGACGTGTTTGACGATGGCGAGACCGAGGCCGGTGCCGCCGGGGGAGCGGGAGCGGGCTTGGTCGATGCGGAAGAAGCGTTCGAAGACGCGTTGTTGGGGTAGAACCTCGCCCTGGCGCAGATGCCCACATCGGTGAGGACAGAATCGAGCGACGCTGCAATGGACGCCGATCTCGGACGAGAAATCGGAATTAGGGGCGAGGGATTGCGAACCCAGCCAATATTGTCCTATAAGGCCTGTTGCTACGCCGCACGCGGCGCCCAGAATAAGAAAGTACATCAACCGACCGTCGGGTATCCTGCTTGGCAGGGATGGGCGAGCAGTGGGGTCAAGGCTGAAGTCATGGTGATTTCTCCTCTTGGACGGGTACGGCGAGCTCCGCATGGGGTTTAAGAGGGCTGGCGGCTGATGTGGGCGACGGTGGGGGAAGACCAGCATCACCATGAGGTCGGGCGCGGATCGCGGCGGCCAGGATCCGGGGGGCGAACAGCGACGTGGGGCGGGCCAGCATGCCCATCACCTTTATGTAGGTCTCGGTGACGGCGGGCTGCTGGGTGGCAGCAGCCATCACCCGGTCGAGGTAGCGGTGCGATAGCCGGGTTGTGGCAGCTACCTGCGCGCCGGTCGTGGTCGGGTAGCGCAGGTCCGCCCCGGTCGACAGCATCCAGGGGTCGGTGTTGCGGCGGGCCAAACGCCGTTGAAAGGCTCGGGCCAGCCCGTCGAGGTCATCGGGAGGGTGCTGGCGCCGGTGGTCGCGGAGGCAGGCGTTCAAGGTCTCCGCGGCGACGGCAGCAGTGCTCATGCCTTGGCCGTAGGTCGGGTTGAATGCGCAAATCGCGTCGCCTAACACGACGAAGCGCTCTGGCCAGCGCCGCATCCGCTCGTAGTGCCACAGTCGATTGGCCGTGCCACGATAGCCGTGGATTGGAGTAACTGGTTCCGCAGCGGCGAGCGCGTTGGCCAAAACCGGATGGCGCAGGCTGCGGGCAAAGGCGGTGAAGCCCTCCTCGTCAGTTGGCGGGTGCTGGCCAGCAGCACCGATCAGCCCTACCATCCACTGGCCGTTTTCGATCGGGATCAGGAGACCGCTGCGCGGCATCGACGGCGGCTTAGCGGCTAACATCAGTAACCGCCAGTCCTCGGTAAATCCCTGGG
>DASQVU010000206.1:0-9023 GCA_035640615.1 Pseudonocardiaceae bacterium | reverse complement strand
AGCGTGCTGAGCCTCGCGCTGTTCGTGGTGATCGAGCTGGAGGTCGCCGACCCATTACTGGATATCGGGATATTCCGCTACGGGGCGTTCGTCCACTCCCTTGTGCTGATCTCGCTGATGACCGTGGTGATGTTCGGCGTGCTGTTCTACGTGCCGCAGTTCCTGCAGGTGGTGCAGGGCTGGGGGGCGCTGGACTCCGGGCTGGCCCTGCTGCCCCAGGCGGCGGTGATGGGGGTGTTGATGCCCATTGCCGGGCGGATCTACGACCGTTTCGGGCCGCGCTGGCCGGTGTCCGCCGGCTTGGCGATCGCCGCGCTCGGCTGCTACCTGCTGCACACCATCACCATCGACACCTCCCGCGGGCACCTGATGCTGTTGCTGTCCGTGCAGGCCGCCGGGATCGGGCTGGCCATGATGCCGATCTTCACTTCGGGTATCGCCGCCATCCCGGTGGCGCAGAGCAACATCGCCAGCGCGTTCAACAACGTGGTGCGCAATGTCTCGGGTGCGCTGGGGGTGGCGGTGCTCACCACGATCCTGACCATGCAGCGGGCGGAACTGCTGGCCGGGCGGGCTGCCCTGCTGCCGGCGAACACCCCCACCCCGGTATTGGGTCCGCCGGGTACCCCGGCCTGGCTGGGTCAGTACGCCACCTACCAGCTCACCCAGCTGCGGGTATTCGCCGGGGCGATCGACAACGTCTTCCTGATCTGCGCTGTGCTGAGCTTCATAGGAGCGGTGGGAGGGTTGCTGATGCGCTCCGGACCCGCGCCCGCCGTCCCACCGGCCCGGGCGTCGGCGGCACCGGCTACTGGGCGCGGGGTTCGGCCGGAACCTCGGCCGGCCACCGCACCCGGCCAGCAGCTGGTCGACGTCTAGCCCGGTTCCGGATCAGACCCGGATCAGCGGCATGATTACGTCATCGACGATCTCGATCAGCGCCCGGTCGGGAATCGGCGTGCGGTGTACCAGGAAGTGCTCACGCAGCAGGTCGGGGCCTAGGCTGGCGATCCGGCGGGTGAGCGCGCTGGCGCGGACCTCGCCACGGGTCGCGCCGCGCCGGAGCACTTCCAGAAACAAGTCGATTCCCGGATCGATGAAGCGCACCCGGACCACTCCCATCAGGTCAGGATTGCGCATGGTGTCGGCCATCAGCCCGCGGATCGCCTCACCGGAAGGACCGTTAAGCAAGGTGGCGAAGCCGCGCAGGCAACCGAGGAGATCTTCGCGGACGCTCCCGGTATCGGGTCGCTCAACACAGCTGGGAATGGTGTGGTGGACGGCGTCGACCACCAGTTCCGCCCGGCTGGACCAGCGCCGGTAGAGCGATCCCTTGCTGGCGCGGGCCCGGTTGGCCACGTGCTCCATCTTCAGTTCGGTGTAGCCGACCGCGGTCAGCTCGTCCAGGGTGGCTTCGAAGATCGCCGCATGCAGAGCATCCCCGCGCCGCCGGGGCCCCTTGCGGTGATCGGCTGCGACCTGTGCTGACTCCGCAGCCTCGCTGACCGTGCTCACGCTTGCACCCCCGCACTGTAGGTCACGTTGCCGGTTCGCACAGTGAGCATAGAGCACGCACTGTGTCGCTGCGCACCCACTCGGGGGTCATGCGTGCGTAACAGCGTTAGAACACCGTTACGCAGTCAGGAGGTAAATGCCTAGAGAACTTGACGTTTCTTATGGCACCGTGGTGCTGTGGTGACGGGGGCGGGGGCAAGGCCCGCTAGCGGGGTGACCACATCTCCCGCTAGCGGGCTGACCACATCACGCGGTGCCGGCGCTGTCCAGGACGGCGTGACGACGGCCTGGCGGCTGCCCCTGGCGGTGCTGATCGTCGGCATGTTCATGTCGATTCTGGACATCAGCATCGTCACGGTGGCCCTACCCACCATCCAGAACGAGTTCGGAGCTTCCACCGGCGACGTGCAGTGGGTGGTCACCGCCTACTCGTTGACCGAAGGCGTGGTGGTACCAGCCACCGCCTGGTTCGGGGATCGCCTCGGGTTGAGCCGGGTCTACAACCTGGCGCTGCTGGGATTCGCCGGCGGATCGGCGCTCTGCGGGCTGGCGTGGAGCCTGGACTCGCTGGTGGTTGCGCGGATCATCCAGGCGCTGCTGGGCGGGATCCTGCCGACGGTCACGATGGCGATCCTGCTGCGGATCGTGCCGCGGGACCGGATGGGCGCCGCGTTGGGCATGTACGGTCTGGGCGCCGTCGTCGCCCCGGCGGTCGGGCCGGCGCTGGGTGGGTACCTGGTCGAGTACGTGAACTGGCGGCTGATCTTCTTCATCAACGTGCCGGTGGCGATTCTCGGCACGGTGGCCGCCGTCCTGGTACTGCCGGCGTTCCCGGGACGGACCGGGCGGCGGTTCGACGTGCTGGGCTTCGTCACGGTGGCAGGCGGGCTGTTCGCGCTGCTGCTGGCGCTGTCCAAGGGTGAGGACTGGCACTGGACGTCCTACCGGATCGTGGGCCTGTTCGTCCTCAGCGCGCTGAGCCTGGCGCTGTTCGTGGTGATTGAGCTAGAGGTCGACGACCCGCTGCTGGATCTGCGGGTGTTCCGGTACCGGACGTTCACCCTCTCGTTGGTGCTGGTGTCGCTGCTGATGGTGGTGTTGTTCGTGGCGGCGGTCTACGTGCCGCAGTTCCTGCAGCTGGCCCAGGGCTGGGGAGCGCTCGACGCGGGACTTGTGGTCTTGCCGCCGGCCCTGGTGATGGGGTTGTTGATGCCCATCGCCGGGTCGATCTCGGACCGCATCGGGCCCCGCTGGCCGGTGGCCATCGGTTTGACGATCGCCGCGGTGGCCACCTACCTGCTGCACACGATCACTCTGGACACCAGCCGCGAGCACCTGATGTGGTTGCTGATGCTGCAGTACGGTGGCTTCGGCCTGGGCATGATGCCGCTGTTCAGTGCGGGCCTCGCAGTCATCCCGCCCAAACACACCAACACTGCCAGCGCGTACAACAACGTCGTGCAGCGCACGTCCGCCGCGCTCGGCGTCGCGGTGTTCACCGCGATCTTGATACGCCAGCAGGCGCAGCTGATGGCCGGGCGCGCTGCCCTGCTGCCGCAGCACACCCTGGTGCCGCATCTCGGTCCACCGGGGACCCCGGACTGGACGGGCCTGTACGCCATGTACCACCAGACCGAGCTGCGGGTCTTCGCCGGAGCGATCGACCAGGTATTCCTCGTCATGGCCGGGCTCTGCGTGCTGGGGGTACTGGGTTCGCTGCTGCTGCGGGCTGGGCCTGCTCCGGCGACCCCAGCCGTTACCGTCCCCGCAGCTCAACCGGCGTCCCGCCGGCCGCCCGCCAATGGCCGGGTGACCGGCAAGCGCACGCTCCTGCCTGCATCGGACCGGGTGCTGACGGACAACGGCTCGGCGCCGGAACCCGGAGATGGGTGACCGGCGAGTCGTGCCGCAAGCTCGCGCGCCGCGCGCGGTAGCATGCCGCGTGATGATCTCCATGCGGCGTTTGGTTGCCGTTGCTCTGCTTTGCCCTGCCATCGCGGTCGCCGGCTGCTCCTCCGGCGGTGCCAGCCATCCGCCGGCTAACAACTCGTCGGCCAGCCAGGCGGCGCCTGCCCCGACTGACGCCGCCGGGCTCGCGGACCTGCTTCGTCGCGGGATCTCCTCGGTGCGCACGGTACATCTCGTGCTCGCCGTGACTGCCCCCAATCAGACGATCAACAGCGAAGGTGACGCGAAGGTCGCCGGGGGCACGCTGCAAGCCCTGGACATCACCGAACAGCTCGGATCCGCTGGCAAGCGTCGGCTCATCATCGTCGACAATGGGACGTATGCCCAGGTGCCTGGAGCAGCAAACGCAGCCGGTAAGCCCTGGGTGTCGGTCAGCCGGGACAGCACCAATCCGACAGTGCGCAACTTGGCGGCATCCCTGGAGGCAGTCCGGAGATCGGCCTCGCTCGACCACTTTTCCTCGTTCGCGTCCGCCGCGCAGAGCGTCCAACTCGTCGGCAAGGACACGGTCGACGGTACGCCGGTCAACCATTACCTGGTCAATGTGGACGTCGCCAAGCTCCCGGAGAGCACGCCGGGCCGGCAGGCTCTGCTCGGCGCCGGGATCACGATGTTGCCCATCGGGTTGTATGTCGATGAACAGGGCCGGCCGGTCAAGGCCACCCAGGACCTGACCGTGCAAGGCCAGCACACCACCACGGTCATCAGCTTGAGCAAGTTCAATGCACCCGTCTCGATCAGCGCGCCCCCGCCCGACCAGGTGAGCACAGCCTGACCGGCGTCCGCAGCCCTGGCCTCTCTTCGCCCAATGCCGCGCGCCCGGGACAGTCCCGGTGCTAGCGGGCTGATCTGCGGCGCGGAATACCCGGAGCTCGTCGCTCAGCTGGCACCGGTGTAACAGAATGGCTGAGATGCGGAGATGAGTCTGCTGATAGCGGCTCACGGCCACCGGCGTGGAGGTCAACCGATTGTGTCAGTAGACCTTGGTAAGATCACTGCCCGGCAGCGGAAAGCGTGGTCCACCGGGGACTTCCACCGGGTCGGCGTGGCCCAGGTGGTTGTTGGCGAGATGCTGGCCCGCTCACTGCACGTGCACGCCGGGGAAAAGGTGCTGGATGTCGCCGGCGGTGCGGGCAACACCGCGCTCGCTGCGGCTCGCCGCGGCGCTGAGGTGATCTGTTCTGATTACGTTCCGGCGCTGCTCCAACGCGCACAGCAGCGCGCTGAGGCTGAAGGGCTCCCATTGCGCACTCAGGCTGCCGATGCCCAGCAGCTACCCTTCGAAGACGGCACGTTCGACGTCGTGACGTCGACCTTCGGTGCAATGTTCGCCCCGGACCAGGCACGGACAGCAGCGGAGCTGCTGCGTGTGCTGCGCCGCGGCGGCCGGCTGGGGATGGCCAACTGGACGCCGCAGGGCTGGGGCGGGTCCCAGTTCGGTCTGGCAGCGCAGTTCCTGCCGCCGCCACCGGGGCTGGTGCCGCCCAGCGCTTGGGGCACCGAGGAGCGGCTGCGGGAACTGTTCGGTGACCGCATCTCATCCCTGGAAACTCGACGCGAGCACGCGGACCTGTGCTACCAGAACACCACCATCATGTTCGAGGTGTTCCGCGAGTGGTTCGGACCGATCACCACAGTTTGGCAGGCGCTGGAAAAGCCACAGCAGGAGAAGTTCCGGGACGCTTGGATCGACCTTGGCGAGGAATTCAACGTGGCGCGGGACGGCACCTGCGAGATCCGAGCCGAGTACCTGGAAGTCGTCGCGGTGAAGGCATGAACACTTGCAAGGGGCGCGGTGGACGCTGACCGGGTACACAGCTTCGCCGGGCGGCTGCTCGAGGTCTTCACCGGCAGCGCCCTCACGCCACTGATCAGTCTTGGCTACCGGACGGGGCTGTACGAGGCTGCCACCCGTGGCCCAGCGACGAGCGCGGAGCTGGCCGAGCGGGCTGGCCTGCAGGAGCGCTACGTCCGTGAGTGGCTGGGGGCGATGGTCACCGCCGGGTTTTTCACCTTCGACCCGGCCAGCAGCCGGTACACCTTTCCTGCCGAACATGCCGCGCTGCTGACCGGCCCGTCGGCACGCAACCTGGCGCCCATGGGCGGGATCATCGGCAGCTTCGTTGCGGTGCTACCAGACATTGAGCGATGTTTCCGCGACGGCGGTGGTGTCCCGTACGCCGCCTACCGCCCAGCGTTCACCAACGGTCTGGACGACGTGTGGCGGCGGATCTACGACGAGCAGCTGGTGCCCGGTTTCCTGGGTGCCGTGCCCGGATTGACGCAGCGGCTCACCGAGGGCGCCTCGGTGTTGGACCTCGGCTGTGGCACCGGGCACGCGGTTAACGTCATGGCGCGCGAGTTCCCCCGGTCGGTCTTCGTCGGTTACGACATCTCGGCCGAGGCGATCGAGCGGGCCGATGCCGAGCGGGCCGCCATGGGGCTGGGCAATGCGTCGTTCACCGTGCTCGACGTTGCTGAGCTGCCCACTGACCGGCTGTTCGACGTGATCACGGCGTTCGACGCGATCCACGATCAGCGCGCACCGGATGAGGTGCTGCGCCGGGTGCACGACGCCTTGGCCCCGGCCGGGGAGTTCGTCATGGTGGACTTCAAGTTCTCCAGCCGGCTGGAGCGCAACATCGGCAACCCGTTCGCTCCGCTGTACTACGCCATCAGCCTGATGCACTGCATGCCGGTGTCGCTGGCTGAGGATGGTGCTGGCCTCGGCGCGGTGTGGGGTGCGGACATGGCTCGGGAGATGCTGGCCGCGGCTGGGTTCACCGCCGTCGACGTGCTCGACTCACCCCGTCCGCAAAACTGCATCTATGTATGCCGCTAGCCGTGTAGTGGGTGATCACCGCCGTTCGAGCACACCGGTCCACCGGGTGTCGGGGTTGTCCTCGCGCCAGGTCTGCAGCCGCACCTCGATCTCCTGAGCTACCTTGCGGTCACGCTGATCGTGTTGCATGAGCCAGGTGGTAGCGCACAGCTCCCAGAGCCGGCGGTGGGTCTGGTAGCCGTCCCAGGTCCGCACGTCAAAGCCGTAGGCGTCGGCGAAGTCCCGGTAGCACCGTTCGGGCCGGCCGAAGCGTGTGACCACGACGGCGGTGTGCACCAGATCCCACTCTCGCGGGCCGATGGAGACCTGCTCGAAGTCAATGAGCACCGGTTGGCCGGCGCGGAAGAGCACATTCCCGATTTCGGCTTGGCCGTGGATGACCCCGGCTGGCAACGCCGGCTGCACCTGATTCAGCTCGCGGGCGATCCGCCGGGACCACTGGCTGAGCATCCGGACATCCTCAGCGCCGTAGTGCTCGCGCTGCCGCGCCAATCGCCGGTCGGATGCGGCGAGCTGGTGCCACGGCGGTAGTGGCATCCGCAGGTCAGCAGTGCGCTGGTGGAAAATCCGCACCAGCTGCCCCAGTGCGCCGTGGACGTTGTCTCGGCCCGGCTCGGCGAGCCGTTCCCACACCGTTCCCAGGCAGTTACCCACCCGGAGTGGCTGTGCCGCCACGTCCTCGGCCAGACGCACGGCAGGTATGTCGAGCTTGACGAACTGGCGGACCAACTGCATCTCCCGGCGCACGTCAGCGTCGCTGGCGGTGGGGCGCATCACCCGCAGCACGTGCGCCTCATCGACCCCGAACACCGCGTTGCTCCCGAAGCGCAGCAGCTCCAGGTTTGATCCTGGCAGCCCAGCCTGCTCGCACATTGCCGCTGCCGCCCGCTCGGCGTCGGCGCGAGTCCACCCCATGCCTCAGCATGCCCGACATGGAGCCATATCGGGGTGCGGAGCCCCCGCCAGAACCCCGATATGGCTCCATGTCGGGGTTGTGGCGGGACCGCCTGTAACGGCTGGCGCCTGGGGCGGCACTGACGCCGGTGGCATCCCGGTGTACGACAACCAGCGATCGGAATGGGACGCCGCTTTGACTTCAAGAACCCCGAACACCGGTGAGGGCTGTTCATTTCTCCACAAAGGTGAGGTCGAGCAGATCAGCCTGGACGGCGATGTGCTCGTTGCGCTGCTGAATAAGGTCGGACAGATGCACCTCGGTGGTGTCGCGAAGCAACACCCGGTCGTTCTCATCCCGAGTCGGGGTGGCTGAACTGGCTATTAACCAGTCGCCGAGATTACCGGCGAATCCTTTGGCCACCGCCTTCAGGTAGTCGGTGCAGCGCCGGAACAGCTTCGGCAAGATGAGCTGGCCATCGGGACCGATGGATTTCTGGTCGATGAGGACGAACTCCGCTGTGGAATCCTCAGTCCAGACGCCGCAACGGGCGGTGCGGGCGGCCGCCGCGATCGCCCGCAGATGGCTACGGTGGCTGACCGGCGTTGAGGTATAGACCGTGTAATACGCCTGCCCCTGGGAAAGCAGCCGCGCGTTGAGGGTCCGGTCGAGCAAGCCATCGTCCACATTGACCCAGGAGCCGTCGGCCGGCAGGTTGGCGGCGGTATCGACGAGTACATAGGCGACCGGCCGGCCATTTGCTTCGACCATCTGGGCGAGGACGGCTGCCCGGATTGAGATCGGCGTGGCGCTGCGGACCCGGGTCTTTTCGTTCCGGTCGTACTCGATAGCGGTAAAGCCGATCCAGCTGAGCAGCGCATCTCGTGCGGTGTCACCGAGCGGTTGCGCGTCCGTGCCGTAGTGCAGCTCAGGGGCGTCGACCCCGTCGAAACGAAGCTGCACACTGCGGTCGCGTGGCGAGGGCCGGAGCCGGTCGGCCCGCTTGAGCGCCGCGTAGTGCGCAGTGTCGTCGGCGATGAAACGTACCGAGTCCCCGTCCGGCTCGTAACCGGCGATGACCAACTCACCTTGGATGCACAGGAAATAAGGCGCTGCCATCACCGTCCCCCTTCACTCATGCGGGCCGTACGGTCACCGGGACCTGGCGCGCCGCGAAGATACCCCGGCTGTAGAACTCCAACGGCGTCTGGCGGGCCAAGCGGATCTCGGCGTAACGGTCCAGCAGCACGCCCACTGCGACCCTGGCTTCCAGCCGGGCCAGCAGCTGGCCGATACAGAAATGAATGCCGTGCCCGAAGGCCAGGTGGTGGTTGCCGGCGCGGAAAATATCGAACCGGTTCGGATCGGCGAATTCGCGCTCGTCCCGATTGGCGGATAGCAGCCACGGCGTGACGATCACATCGGCCGGAATTATCTGCCCACTTAATTCGGTCTCCACTGACGTGACGCGACCGACCTGGGTGAAGGAGGAACGGTACCGCAATACTTCCTCGATAGCGGGTTCCACGAGGGCGCGGTTCACCCGAAGCTGCGCCCACACCTCCGGGTGCTCATCAACGCACAGCACCGTATTGCCCAGCAGCGCGGTGGTGCTGATGTGCCCGGCCATCAGCAGCACGATGGAGAAGTTCACCACCTCCTGGTCGGAGAGGCGCTCACCGCCGGCCTCCACGCTGGCTAACCTGCTGATCAGGTCCTGGCGGGGATTCGCCCGCCGATCTGCGCAGTGCTCGCTGAGGTAGGCGAGCATGTCCGCAGTGGCATCGTCGATCTTGCGAGCCA
>DASQVU010000205.1:0-4541 GCA_035640615.1 Pseudonocardiaceae bacterium | reverse complement strand
GATCCCTACCGAGCGACTGGCCCTGAGCGGGCCAATCGCAGACCACGGTGTGCAGCACCTCGATCGCGTCCCTGGGATGTCTGACCACAAGGAAGTCGCCGCACTCAACTCACTCGCTCGGAAGGGAACGCTGGCAACGTCCGCCAGATTTATCGCCCTGAACGCAAAGCCCTGAGCGTCGGCGCCTTCGGCATCGAACTGATCGAACCACCTCAACCCGCATGACCGACTGCGCGCCACCGCCCGGTAGTCTGAATGAGGTGGAGCGCGTGTTAAGCGGTAAGGTGCGGGATTTATATTCGGTTGATGGCGACGTGCTACTCGTCGCGTCGGACCGGATATCGGTATACGACGTGGTGCTGCCCACGCCGATTCCGGACAAGGGCGCGCTGCTCACGCAACTGTCGGCGTGGTGGTTTCGTAAACTGCGTGCAGTGGCACCGAATCATCTGATCTCCACCACCGATGTACCGGCTGAGTTCGGCAACAGCGCGATGCGCTGCACTCGGCTGCAGATGATTCCCGTTGAATGTATCGCCCGTGGCTACCTCGCCGGCCTGGGGCTGCGCGAGTACGAGCAGGCCGGCGCCGTGTCGGGCGTGTCCTTACCTGCCGGTTTGGTCGCCGGGAGTCGGCTACCCGAGCCGATCTTCACACCGACCACCAAGTTTTCCGACACCGGGCACGATGAGTTCATCACCTTCGCCGAGGTAACCCGTGAAATCGGCGCCGATACCGCTCAACGGCTGCGTGATCTGACGTTGGAATTGTATACGGCAGCCGCCGAACACGCCCTGGGCAACGGGATCGTCGTCGCGGATACGAAGTTCGAGTTCGGCTGGGACCCCGCCGGGCAATTGACGCTGGGCGACGAGGCACTGACCTCGGACTCATCACGTTTCTGGCTCGCCGAAAAATGGCGACCAGGTCAGCCGCAATACTCCCTGGACAAGCAATTCGTCCGAGACTGGGCGGTCAGCACGGGATGGGATCGTGAGCCACCCGGCCCGGCCATCCCGCCCACGATCGTGGCCGAAACGCGGCGCCGGTACGTCGAGGCCTACCAGCGCATCACGGGTGTCAGTCTCCCATCGTAAGGTCGAAGGATGACGCAGACCGCGCAACTGACCATCCCCGCCGACCTGAAGCCCACCGACGGTCGATTCGGGTGCGGGCCGTCGAAGGTCCGTCCCGAGCAACTGGCCGCGCTAGCCGACACCGGCACGTCGATCATGGGCACCTCGCACCGGCAGGCGCCGGTCAAGTCGCTGGTCGGGCGGATCCGCGCCGGATTGTCCGAGCTGTTCGCCTTACCTGACGGCTACGAGGTTGTGCTCGGCAACGGCGGCACCACCGCGTTCTGGGACGCCGCCGCGCTGGGCCTGGTGCGGGAGCGCGCGCTGCATCTGAGTTATGGCGAGTTTTCCGCGAAGTTCGCCACCGTCACCACCCGCGCGCCGTTCCTGGCCGACCCCGTCGTGGTCTCCGCGCCAGCTGGGGATGCCCCGCAGCCGATCACCGATCCCTCGTGTGACCTGATCGGCTGGGCGCACAACGAAACCTCGACCGGGGTGATGGTCCCGGTATGCCGCCCGGCACCCGGGCACGAAGCCCTGGTGGCGATCGACGCGACCAGCGGCGCGGGTGGCTTACCTGTCGACGCTGCCGACGTTGACGTCTACTACTTCGCGCCGCAGAAGTCCTTCGCCGCTGACGGCGGGCTGTGGATCGCGCTGCTCAGCCCCGCCGCCCTGGAGCGGGTCACCGAGATCAGCTCGTCGCAGCGGTGGATACCGGAGTTCCTGTCGCTGAGCACCGCGCTGGACAACAGCCGCAAGAACCAGACCTACAACACCCCGGCGGTCGCCACCCTGTTGCTGCTGGTCGACCAGATCGACTGGATGCTCACCCACGGCGGGCTGGATTGGTGTATCAAGCGCACCACCGACTCGTCGTCGCGGCTGTACGCGTGGGCGGAGTCCTCGCCGTACGCGACGCCGTTCGTCGCCGATCCCGCCAAGCGCTCCCTGGTGGTCGGAACCGTGGATTTCGCCGACAGTGTCAACGCCAGCGCCGTGGCCGGCGTGCTGCGAGCCAACGGGATCGTCGACACCGAGCCGTACCGCAAGCTCGGCCGCAACCAGCTACGGATCGGGATGTTCCCTGCGGTCGACCCGGACGATGTGTCCGCGCTCACCAGGTGCATCGACTGGGTGGTCGAGCAACTGGCATAACCGGCGCGCCTCCCCGGGCATGCCTGCCCACCGGCCTACGGTGGCAAGCACCGGAAGTGGAGGTTCTCGGATGCGCGCGCTGCGGGTAGTCGGTCTGGGGGCCGACGACCGCACGATCATCATGGAGACGGTGGCGCTGCAGCCCGGCGCGCGCGGGGAGCGGTTCACCGTTCCGGTTGACGACAACCTGCATGCAGCGGTGCGCGGTGATCTCCCGCGCCTCGACCAGATCGAGATCGAGCCGGAGAATCAGATGCGACCGCGTGAGATCCAGGCTCGGATCCGAGCCGGAGCGTCCGTCGAGCAGGTGGCCGCCGCCGCTGGTATGCCCTGCGAGCGGGTCGAACGGTTCGCCTACCCGGTGTTGCTGGAGCGCTCTCGAATCGCCCAGCTGGCGCAACACGCGCACCCGGTACGCGCGGACGGGCCCGATGTGCGCACGCTAGAGGCTGTCGTCACGGAGACCTTCCGCCGCCGTTGCCACGACCTCAGTGCGCTGAGCTGGGACGCCTGGCGCGCCGAGGACGGCAAGTGGGTGGTCCAGCTGCGTTGGCGGGCGGGCCGGTCGGAGAACCGGGCGCACTGGACGTTGCACCCCGGTGCCCACGGCGGCACCGTCACCGCGATCGACGACCACGCCACCGATCTGATCGATCCGCAACCCACCGCTGCGCTGCGCACCGTGCCACCGGCGACGCAGGAAGAACCGGGAGAACCCGGCGCCGGGCTGCCCTGCTGCCCGACCGAGCAGCGCGATGAGCTGGCCCAACCAGCGCCCAAGCGCGGCCGCAAGGACCGCGCGATCGTCCCTTCGTGGGAAGACGTGCTGCTCGGCGTGCGCTCACCCCGTGGGTGAGGGACCACCGACCTGCCCGACAGCTTCTTCCCACGAGTGGTGGACTGGTACGGTGCCGTCCACCTCGGCGACCGTCAGCACCCGATGTACGGGCGAGCCAGGGGCGACCACCAACCGCAGTGACTGACCCGCCGCTAGCCGTTGGCGCCACAGCTCGACCACCATCCGGATGCCAGAGCTGTCAAAGAAGCTCACCCCGGACAGGTCGAGTACGAGATTCGGCGCCGTCAGCCCGGCCAGCTTCTCCTGGAACTCCGCAGCGTTCGACATGTCGACCTCACCGGCCAGGCAAGCCCGGAGCAGGCCGCATTCCTCGTTGATGGTGAGCCAGGCCAGCTCCTCCACGCCGCATCCTCTCCGGCCGAGTGGGTTGGTTGCAGACTATCGTCCTGTCACCGTTTCCTTGCCGTATTGTCGGCGAGCTCGACATCAGGGCGGCTGGGGCAAACGAGAGGAAAAGTGGATGCCCTGCGGTGGGCAGCCGAGCTAGCGTCTGGGCGCGATGACTCCCCACCAAAAACCCTTTCTTGTTGTGCTGCGCCGGTTGTGGCCCTATGTGCGGCCGGTGAGCGGCCGGCTGCTCGGCTCGGGTGTCGCGGCGCTGGCTGCGATGCTGGCTGGACTGACCGTCCCGGTACTTGTCCAACGCATCATCGACGGTCCTGTCCCGCGCCGGGACCGTTCCGGGCTGGTACTGCTATCGCTCGAGGTGCTGGCGCTCGGGATGGTCGAGGCTGGCCTGATCTACCTGCGGCGTGTACTGGTAGCCCGTCCCGCGACGGACATTGAAAGACGGATGCGAGCTGACCTGTATCACCACCTGCAGCGATTGCCGGTCGCCTTTCATGATCGCTGGCCGTCCGGGCAGTTGCTGTCCCGTGCGGTCAGTGACCTGACCATGATCCGGCGGTTCGTCGCGTTCTCCGGCATCTTCCTGGTCGTCAACGTGACGACCGTGCTCGTCGGTCTGGTTGTGCTCGTGGTGATCTCACCCCCGCTCGGGATGCTTGGCGTGACCATGGCGGTGCCCCTGGTGCTGCTGTGCCGGCGTTACGAGCGGCGTTACGAAACCGCTGCGCGCCGCGCCCAGGACCAGGTGGGCGATCTGGCCACTCGCGTGGAGGAGGCCACGCTCGGTATCCGAGTACTCAAGTCCTTCGGCCAAGGCCCCCGCGCCACCCACTTCTTCGTAGCGCAGGCGGGCGAGCTGCGCCGCACGGAGCTGACCAAGGTGCGGTTGCTGGCCGCGCTGTGGGCAGTGGTGATCGCGTTGCCGGAACTCGCCCTGGCCGCAATGCTGGCCGCCGGCGGGTATGCGGTGGTAGCCGGATCGATGTCGCTCGGGACCGTCGTCGCGGCGATCACGATCCTGACCTACCTGCGCTGGCCGCTGGACTCGCTGGGCTGGCTGCTAGCCGAGACAGGCAAGGCCACCGCGGCAACCACCCGGT
>DASQVU010000204.1:0-4094 GCA_035640615.1 Pseudonocardiaceae bacterium | reverse complement strand
AGCCGAGCCACCGGGCGGCCAGCACCCGTAGATCGTGCCCGTGCCCGACCAGCGCCACGTCCAGGCCCTGTGCCAACACCGGACCGACCTTGGCCAGCACGCGTTCCGCCCGCTGCGCGACCTGCTCGATCGTCTCGCCCGGGCTTGCGCCAGCCGGCACCGGGTCAGTCCAGATCCGCCAGGGCCGGCCCAGCTCGGCGCTGATCTCGTCGGTGGTCCGGCCCTCGTAGCCGCCGTAGTCCCACTCCGCGAGATCCGGATCCACCTCAAGATCAGTCAAACCCAGCAGCTCGGCGGTCCGCCGGGCGCGCACCATGGGGCTGGTCAGCACAAGCGCGAACCGGCGGCCGTCGAGTAACGGCCGCAGCCGGCTGACCTGCTGCTCGCCGGCAGGGGTCAGCGGGATGTCGGTCACGCCGGTGTGCTGGCCGCTGGCACTCCACTCCGTCTCACCGTGCCGGATCAGCGTCAACTCAGTCATCGCGGTGCGTCCACCGTCCGCCGCCAGGCGGGCAGCCGTGGGACATCGGCAAGCCCCTCGCCGCTGTTAGAGGGTCGTAGGCCATAGCGCCAATCCTGCTCCCAGCTGCTTCGGCGCGCGGGTGCCCGCGCACCGAACGGCCATCACTGAGAATGACATCTAACAAAATTCGCCGCATTTCACTGGGCTGTCTCCGCACCCACTTACCCCGTTTAGCCGTAGACCATCACCTCAAGTAGAGGTGAAGCTTAGACATGACTCGGACGGGTGGTGCGTGTGATATAGCCGCCGGTGGTGCTGCTCCACCGCCGCAGGGCCGGTCCCACCCGGATTCGAAGTGATCATCGCATGGGCAGCTGGAAGCGCCAGGACAAAAACAGGGCGCCGTGGGCGGCGACCGAGAAGCACTGGATACCAAGCTCAGAATTCTGGTCATGGTCGACGCCAGGTGGGCATTCTGGGGACCCTTGCGTAACGAACCGAAAGAGAACCAGCCGCCGCAAAAACACCGCGATTTCCTTCTGCACCTGCGGAAAAGCGGTACTGATCAACCAGTCGACGCCTGGCTTCCACCAGGTCGAACTGATCCACCAGGTCCTGCTGCAAAGGAATCGCCGATCTTGAATTGTCATCGGCGAGGTCCACGAAGCTCAGGAAAAAATCCGTAGTGCCGCCGACCAAGTCCTGGACGACTTCGACTTTAAATTGACCGAACGCCCAGTTCCGGGCGCCACATCCATTCGCGAGTCACTACAGTCTAGCGGCTACATCGACCGAGTCGGCCGTAAAGCTCAGGAACTTGCGCAGACGGCGAGTCGAGTACGTGATGGCTACAATGCGCTGCTCGACGGAATCACGAATGCCTTCGACGAGCGCCGCGTCAGCGAGACCGACAAGCTCGGCAAAGTTGCACTAATCGCCGCATTCGTGCTATCTGGCTTCGGCGTAGTCACCGAAAGTTATGGGGGAGGGCTCCTTGGACACATCAACCCTAATGGAACCCTCCGTCCGTTCGTGATTGTATTGATCGCGACATCCGTCCTGTTCGCTGCCGTGACAGTATCACTGTGGTACCGCTTCGTCCATAAAATGGGCGCCTTGAAGGTTTCGGCCAAATTCCGAGAACAATACGAGGTGGTGCGCAAGTACCTCGTCAGGTGCCGCACAGATCGGCTGGAGCGGTTACGGACCAAATGGCGGCAACAGGTCTATCGCAAGATAAACATCGAACGCTGCTCAGAGGCGGATGCAGTAAAGGCGGTGAATGACTTCACCGCCGAGTGGACGGCGCTGGACAAAGAACTCTCGGAAAACTGGCACAAGTGATCGACGGACTGCGGGCATCTTTTTGCACTAAAGAAGTACCAGACCCTGATCTTTACGAACTTCCCGCACTCAGCGACGCGATCGAGCGGTGGGCATTGATCGCGATGCTGGTCAGCGAGCGGCCGCGCTCCTTCCACGGTTTCAAGCTACCATGGCTGACGTTCTTCTATCGGTTCTATCCGATAATCGGTTCTGAGCTTTTTTCGACCTCCGACCGTTCCCATACAGGCGAGTACCTCGTCTCCAACGCGGACCTGTGGTTGATGCTGCGGACGCAGCGCAGCGCTCGACCGGAAGATTTCATTACTGTCATCCGGTGGGGTCGGTGGCTTACCAACATGGCACAGGAAGAAAACCAGCAGAAAATGCCATCTGCAAACGGCGTGCTCACCAAGATCAAAGAGACCGGCTTGCAGGTGCGAATGAGTAGGGCCGATTTTCAATCAGTGCTGAACAGGAGACAAGGATGTGTGAAGAGCACTCCTGACTCGCTGCTGGCTCTCTCAACGTTCGCAGCCGCCGGTGCGGCTGGTGGTGTGTGCGGTGTTCGCACAACGTTTGCGCCCCCCGACTGGACGCCGCGCCGGATCATGTTCGATGCTCTGCGGGTGAGCGCATCGCAGGACCAATCGCAGGATCACCCGAGCACCCGGGTTGGCGTCCCCCGGGAATCCAAGGACGGGGAGCGCCGGGTCGCTCTGGTGCCCAAGACGGTCGAGAAACTGACCGGCCGTGGATTACAGGTCGTTGTGGAATCCGGTGCCGGGGTAGGCGCGCTGATGCCCGACGAGCTGTTCATTGAGGCCGGCGCGACCATCGACGACCCGTGGGGCGCCGATGCCGTCGTCAAAGTGGCGCCACCGACCGACGAGGAGATCGGGCGGCTACGCCGCGGGTCGGTGCTGATCGGGTTCCTGGCACCCCGCTCCGACCCGGAGATCGCCGGTAAGCTCCGCGACGCCGGGGTGAGTGCGTTCGCCATGGAAGCCATCCCCCGGATCTCCCGGGCGCAGTCCATGGACGCGCTGTCCTCACAGGCCAACGTGGCCGGGTACAAGGCAGTGCTGATGGCCGCCGATCTGTTGACCCGGTTCTTCCCGATGCTCACCACCGCCGCCGGCACGGTGAAACCGGCTACTGTCCTCGTTCTGGGCGTTGGAGTCGCCGGGCTGCAGGCGCTGGCTACCGCCAAACGGCTGGGCGCGCGCACCACCGGCTACGACGTTCGCCCCGAAGTCGCCGACCAGGTGCGCTCGCTGGGCGCCAAATGGCTCGACCTGGGCATCGAGGCGGCCGGTGAGGGCGGCTACGCCCGCGAGCTGACCGAAGACGAGCGGGCCGAGCAGAAGCAGCGGCTGACCGAGGCGACCAGCACTTTCGATGTCGTGATCACCACCGCGCTGGTACCCGGTCGCAAGGCGCCCATCCTGGTCACCGCCGAGGCGGTGAAGGGCATGCGGCCCGGTAGCGTGATCGTCGACCTGGCCGGGGAGACCGGCGGCAACTGCGAGCTGACCGAACCCGGCAAGACCGTCGTCCGCCACGATGTCACGATCGCCTCACCGCTGAACCTGCCTGCGACGATGCCCGAACACGCCAGCGAGTTGTACGCCCGCAACGTACAGTCACTGCTGGAGCTCATGCTGGACGATCAAGGCCGGCTCAACCCGGAGTCCGACGACGAAGTATTGGTGCGCTCCTGCATCACCCGGGAAGGGGATAACCGCTAATGCTGCTTGCCAACCTGGCGATCCTCGTGCTGGCCGGATTCGTCGGTTTCGCGGTGATCTCCAAGGTGCCCAACACCCTGCACACGCCGCTGATGTCGGGCACCAATGCGATCCACGGCATCGTGCTGCTCGGCGGCATCGTGGTGCTTGGGCTCGACCGGGACCTCTCGATCTTCGACAAGTTCCTGCTGGTGATCGCGATCGCGTTCGGCACCATCAACGTGGTCGGCGGCTTCCTGGTCACCGACCGGATGCTGGGCATGTTCAAGGGCAAGCAGCCCGCCAAAGCCGGCCAGGACGGCGGGAAAGGCGCCGCGCAGCGATGATCACCGTGATCCTTGGGTTGTACATCATCGCTTTCGCCATGTTCATCTACGGCTTGATGGGCCTGACCGGGCCGCGCACCGCGGTGCGCGGCAACCTCATCGCCGCAGTCGGGATGGGCCTGGCGTTCTTAGCGACGCTGCTGATCCCAGGTGTGAGCAACTGGGCTCTTATCGGGCTGGGCATAGTGCTCGGCACGGTGGTGGGCGTGCCGGCCGCCAAGCAGGTGAAGA
>DASQVU010000203.1:0-5405 GCA_035640615.1 Pseudonocardiaceae bacterium | reverse complement strand
GTGAGCGCGCTCACCGTGGCGTCGAAACCCCGGGCTACCGCGGCGTCGAGCTCTCCCTGGCGCGGTCCGAGCCCGACTCGCTGCAGCAGCCTGCGCACCGCATCGCGATCGGCGATCCGGCGCCTCGCGGTTCCCACACCTCGGACGCTAGGCCCATCGGGAAGCGAGCAGCCAGTGAACGGCTGCCATCCTCAGCCATCCTTCAGCGCTTCTCGGGCGGGTCGGTACCGGGCGAGGGTGCACAAGCATCCATGAGACCGCCAACACGCCTTTGAATGCATAAGCATCCATCAGTTCCAGATCCGAACGGGGAGCAGGATGGGATGCGTGGCCAGGGCCAGGGTGCTGGTGGTCGAGGACGCGGAGGCGATCCGGGTCGCGGTGCAGGCCGGGTTGACCAGTGCGGGATACGCGGTGCTGAGCAAACCGGACGGGCAGGCGCTGGAGCGGGATCTGACGGTGTTCCGGCCCGACGTGGTGGTGCTGGACGTGATGTTGCCCGGACGGGATGGGTTCGCACTGCTGGAGGTCATCCGCCGGTCCTCGGCAGCCGGTGTGGTGATGCTGACCGCTCGTGACGGGGTGGCTGACCGGCTACACGGGTTGACCCAGGGCGCAGACGACTATGTGGTCAAGCCGTTCGTGCTGGCGGAGCTGGTAGCCCGGGTCGGTGCGGTGCTGCGCCGGCTGCGTCGCACCCCGTCGACGGTGCAGGTCGGTGATGCGGTCATCGACCCGGAAGCCGGCGTGGTGCTGCGCGGCGAGCAGCGGATCGAGCTGACGGCTACCGAGTTCAGATTGCTGTGCTACCTGGCCGAGCAGCGGGGGCGGGTCGTCAGCAAGACGCAGATCTTGACGTCGGTGTGGGGGTATGGCGACTACGACCCGAACCTGGTGGAGGTGTACATCAGCGCGCTGCGCCGCAAGCTGGAGGCTCGGGGGCCGCGGCTGGTGCACACTGTGCGCGGGTTGGGGTACGTGCTGCGCGAGGGCGAGCCATGACTCGAGCTGTGACGGGGGCCGCAGCGGGGGCATTGCGTACCGTGTCGCTGCGGCGCCGGGTGACCTGGACGGCGCTGGCCGTGGTGGGCGTCGTGCTGGTCGGTGTGGTGCTGGTGGTCCACGCGCTGTTCGGGGTGGTGGTCAACCGCGGGATCAGCGCGGTGCTGGCCGACCGGGTGCAGCTCGCCCAGCAGTTGGCCCGGCAGAATGTGCGGCCGGCCGTGTTGATCGAGCGTGTGGACGCCCGCTCGGTGCGGGCCCGCCTAACCCTCACCGACGGCCAGGTTTACGGCAGCTTGACCCCTTCGCGCCTGGCCGACCCCAGGGTGAGGCGGCGGCAGGTGCGGCTGCGCAGCGTCGGCCCGCTCAACGGTGCCTTGTTAACCCTGGCCGCCGATTCCGCCCTGCTGTCCGGGGCACAGTCCAGGCTGCTGTGGGTATTGGTGGCCACCGGTGTGGGCGCCTTGCTGGTCACCGCGGCGGTGCTGCTGGTAGGGGTGCACCGCGCGCTGGCTCCCCTGGATGCGATGACCGCCCTGGCTGGCCAGATCACGCGTGGCGGGCGCGGCGGCCGGCTAACGCCAACCCGCACCGACACGGAGCTGGGGCGCACCGCGGCCGCATTCGACGCGATGCTCGACGCGCTGGAGGGCGCCGAGGCGGCCGCGCAGGCCTCCGAGGAACGTACCCGCCGATTTGTGGCCGACGCCGCGCACGAGCTGCGCACCCCGATCGCCGGGATTGCGGCCGCCGCCGAGGCGGTACTGCACCACACCGAGAGCGCCGATGCCGAGCAACGCCAGCGACTGGAGCTGCTGCTGGTGCGCGAATCCCACCGGGCCGCCCGGCTCGTCGACGACCTGGTCGACCTCGCCCGCCTGGATGCCGGCGTCGAGCTGCAGCGGGCACCGGTCGAGCTACTCGGGTTGGCCGCGATCCAGGCCGACCGGGTCCGGGTACTGCACCCGGCACTGACCGTCGAGGTGCAGGGTGCAGCGCAGCTGGTGGACGCCGACGCTGCCCGGGTCAGCCAGATCGTGGCCAACCTGCTCGACAACGCCTGCCAGGTCACACCCGCCGGCGGCCGCATCGAGGTGCGGGTAGGGCAGGTCAGTGACCTCGCCGGGTTCGCCGAGATCCTCATCACCGACACCGGTCCGGGCGTGCCGCCACCGGAGCGCGAACGGATCTTCGACCGGCTGGTCCGCCTGGATGCTGCGCGCGACCGCCAGTCCGGCGGCTCTGGCCTGGGCCTGGCCATCGCCCGCGGCCTGGCCCGGGCACACGGCGGCGACCTGCACTGTCAGCCACTCCCGCCGGGAGCCACCGGCGCAGCATTCCAGCTGTTGCTGCCGGTCTCCGGCAACGGCGGCGACGGCGCACCCTGAGTTCACCCGCTGCTTCGTGGGTACTCCTGCTACCGGAGGTATTTTGATGGCAGGTAGTCGTACCGGCTTGGGATGCGCAGCGATGCTGGTGGCGGGCGCGGCCTGGCACGTGGGCCCGGCAGCGACCTGGTTGCCGCCGGTACGCAGGCTGCTGCCCGGGCTGGCGGGAAGCGGCCGTGCTGATCATGTAGCGGTGACGTTCGACGACGGGCCGGGCAGCGACTCGACGCCCGCGGTGCTGGCCGCGTTGGACAAGCTAAACGTGCGGGCCACATTTTTCGTGCTCGGAGCCGCCTTGAACGCCCACCGTGAACTGGGCCGAGCTATCTGCGCCGCAGGCCATGAGCTGGCGGTGCACGGCTGGGACCACCGGTGGCTGTTCGGCCAGCCCTTCCCCACCGTCCACGAACAGTTGCGCCGCGCGCGGGAGCTGGTCGCCGACGTCGCCGGAGCGCCGCCGCAGTGGTTCCGGCCAGCGTATGGCGTGCTCACTGGCGACGCCGCGGCAGCGGCCCGGCGGTTGGGAATGCGCCTGGTGCTCTGGACGGTGTGGGGGCGCGATTGGACCGCCGCCGCGACGGGGAAGTCGGTGGTCGATACTGTGGCACCGGGACTGCGCGGTGGTGCCACGGTGCTGCTCCACGATGCCGATCATGCCGCCGCGCCGGGTGCCTGGCGCGCGACGGTGGCGGCACTGCCCCAGATCGCCGACCTGGTGGCCGCGCGGGGGCTGGTGCTGGGTCCACTACGCGATCATGGGCTGACGGTGCGCCGCAGCGAAGAATTTGATCTTGTGGAGGCACGGTGACGATCGTCCTCGGCTTGGCCGCTGCAGTGCTGCTCGGGCTGGGTTTTGTGTTGCAGCAGCACGCCGCGCGCCAAGCGCCACCAGATGATGCGTTGTCGTTGCGGCTGTTCGCCGACCTGATCGGCAAGCCCGTATGGCTAGCGGGGATCGTGGCAATGGTCAGCGGGCAGGTGTTGGGTGCGCTGGCGCTGAGCGGTCTGGACGGTCACGTGAGCCTGGTCGAGCCGCTACTCACCACGAACCTGCTGTTCGCGCTGGGACTGGCCCGGTCGCTCTCGAATGAGCAGTTGAGGTGGCGCGAATGGGCTGGGGCGGTGGTGCTCATCGCCGGTATCGCGGTATTCCTCGTGGCCGCCCAGCCGAGCACCGGCTCCGGGGTGAGCGGGGCGATGAGCGAGTCGCTGCGCACCGGCATCTTCGTTGCGATCATTGCCTTGATCGTCGGGGTGATGGTGTCGCTCGGGCGAAGGGCCACGGGTGCGGCGCGAGCTGGGCTGCTCGCGGCTGGGGCGGGGTTGTTGTTCGGCCTGCAGGACGGGTTCACCCGGGCAGCCATGCTCGTGTTGGGCGATGGCCCGCTGAAGCTGCTGGAGTCGTGGCTGCCCTACGGGGTGGTTGCGGTGGCGGTGACGGGTTTGCTGCTGGCGCAAAGCGCGTTCGAGGTAGCTCCGCTGCGGGCGTCCCTGCCGGCGATCACTGCTGCTGAACCCGTGGTAGGTATCGCTTACGGGATCAGCGTCTTCGGGGAACGGGTGCGGACCGCGCCGGTGTGGCTAGCCCTGGAAGCGGCCGGGCTGATCGCGATGGTCGCCGGGATCGTGGTGCTGACCCGCTCGCCGATGCTGGCACCTCAACAGCAGCCACCACCACGGCAATACGCCCGGGTCTAGCAGTGTTCGGCGTGCTGTTTGCAGTCTGCGCCGCAGCGAGCAATGCGGTCGGTACGGTGTACCAGCGCAAAGCAGCCCGGCTCGTCCCGGCTGAGGAGACGATGCACCTGGCGCTGCTGTGGGATCTGCTGCGCCGGCCGGTATGGCTGCTGGGCATCTGCGGCCTCATCGGCGGGTTCTTGTTCCAGGCCGCAGCGCTGCACTTCAGCGTGCTCACCGTGGTCCAGCCGATCGTGGTCAGTGAGCTGCCGCTCACGGTGCTGCTCGGGGCACTGGTGTTTCATTCCCGGGTTGACCGCGAAGCCATCTGGGGAACCGTGGCGATCAGCGGCGGCGTGGCCGCAGTCCTGATCGCCACCGCGCCCCGGCCCGGCCATGCGGCCACCACGTTGAGCTGGCTGGTCGCCAGCGTGCTCACCGTGGTGATCGGTGCCTGGCTGGTGGGGGCGGCCCTGCACGCCACCGCAAGCCGGCGGGCCGCCCTGTTCGGTGCAGCCGCGGGGCTCGGGTTCGGCTTCACCGCCGCGCTGATGAACGGCGCACTGCACCGGATCAACCATGGGCTCGGCGGGCTGTTCACCGCCTGGCAGCTCTACGCCATGATCGCGGCCGGCATCACGAGCGTGTTCTTGACCCAGAACGCCCTGCAGGCGGGGCCGCTGGTGGCCGCCCAACCTACGATCACCACCTGCGACCCGTTATCCAGCATCATTTACGGGGTGCTGGTGTTCGGCGAGCAGCTCCGCGGCGGCTTGTGGATCATTCCTACCGCCGCCGGCGCCCTGATGGTCCTGGCCGGCAGCCTCCTGCTGTCCCGCTCGTCGTTGATCACCGTTTACGGGCCGACGACGCCCACATCACCATCCGCGCGCCAAACGACACCGGCTCCTTAGCCACCCGCGAACGCGAGCTGCCAGCGCTGTCCGACCGGCGAGCCTGCTCGATCGCGACCCACCGCATCAAGACCTCGGCGGGGTCCTGCACGAACACCCCGGCAGCGCGAGCCAGCTGCGCCGCACGCCGCGGGCCCGGGCGGCGCAGCGCATCGACCATCTCCAGCAGCGCAGGGCCGTCCGGCGCCGCCGACACCAGCCCCGCCTGGGCCAATGCCTGCACGCCCAGCCGGCCATGACCCGGCAGCGGGCGGTGGGTCACCACCGGCAATCCGGCGGCGAACGCCTCAGCACACGTACTGCCGCCGGACTGATCAACCAGCACCGCGCTGGCCGCAAACAAGTCCGGAAGGTCATCGCGCCATCCCAGCGCCCGGCACCGGGGCAGGCCAGCGATGCGGCGCCGCAGCTGCTCGTTGTGGCC
>DASQVU010000202.1:0-5287 GCA_035640615.1 Pseudonocardiaceae bacterium | reverse complement strand
ATCGGTCCCAACGGCGT
The DNA here is from genome assembly GCA_035640615.1 of Pseudonocardiaceae bacterium. Taxonomy (GTDB): domain Bacteria; phylum Actinomycetota; class Actinomycetes; order Mycobacteriales; family Pseudonocardiaceae. The sequence continues at coordinate 5,270 of DASQVU010000202.1, read as the reverse complement.
CGGTAAGACGACCTTGTTCAAGACCATCGTCGGTTTGGAAGAGCCGGACTCGGGCACGGTCCGGGTGGGTGACACGGTGAAACTGTCCTACGTCGATCAGGAGCGCGCGGGCATCGACCCCGGCAAGACTGTCTTCGAGGTGGTCTCTGACGGCCTGGACTACATCCAGGTTGGCAACACTGAGATGCCCTCGCGGGCGTATGTCAGCGCCTTCGGCTTCAAGGGTCCCGATCAGCAGAAACCGGCGGGGATCCTGTCCGGCGGCGAACGCAACCGGCTGAACCTGGCGTTGACGCTCAAACAAGGTGGCAACCTGATCCTGCTCGACGAACCCACCAACGACCTGGATGTCGAGACGTTGAGTTCGTTGGAGAACGCGCTGGAACACTTCCCCGGGTGCGCCGTGGTGATCTCCCACGACCGATGGTTCCTGGACCGGGTGGCGACCCACATTCTCAGTTGGGAGGGCACGGAGGAGAATCCCGCTTCCTGGTTCTGGTTCGAGGGCAACTTCGAGGCCTACGAGCAGCACAAGATCGAAAGACTCGGAGCGGAGGCGGCGCGACCACATCGCGTGACCTACCGCAGACTGACCCGGGACTGACCCGGATGGGACGGTCAATGATCGGCGACTGCGATGGGGGTGGGAGGTGAGTAGCACGGCGCGCGAGGTCCGGGCCGGCATAGCGCCCACTGGAGTCCCTAACGGGGGTGAGGCCGCTTCGCTGGTGGAATCGGCGATGCTGCTGCGTTGGCGAGCTCCCGAGCTGGCCCTCTTGCTGGCCGATCGAGCAGTGGCGGCTGCGCAGGATGACACGATGGCTGTGCTGCGCGCCGATCACATCGCGGTGTTCGCACTCAACCGGCTCGGTCGGTACGGGGAAGCGGCTCACCGCCTGTTCCCAGCGATCCGCGACGGTGAGACTCCACAAGGGCTACGGCATGAGTTGCATGTGGAGTTGGCGCATTGCGCTGCCGCGCTGGGACAGCCCGCCACCGCGCTCGGTGCAGTGCGGGCAGTACTGGCTGCTGGTGACGACGTTGCTGCGGCGTTGCGGGGCTCAGCACTCATGGCTGTGGCGGAGGCATCTGCTGCCCTCGGTCATAACGATCTCGTCACTGCCGCGCTCGAGGAAGCCGACGAGCTATATCGCGAGGATCCCGGCCTCGACCATGACACGGCGCTGCTGCTGCAGGCCGCGGTCCGGGCGACCTATGCGGCGCATCACCGTGGTGTGGGCGACGTGGCCGCGGCCGAGGCGAAGGCTCGGGAGGGTCGTGAGTTCCTGGCTGGCCTGGTCGATCCTGACCATGACAGCGGCGAGGTGGGTGCGCGCTTAATGCTCGAATTGACGTTGAGCTTGCTCGCGCGTGGAGCGGGTGAAACCGCGCTACAGGAGGTGCGGCCGCTGCTGCGGCGCCCGGTGCGCGCCGCCGCCGCCGGGGCGGTTGGCAGGTTGCGGCTAGCCCTGGCTACCCAGGTGCATCTCGCCGAAGGTCGCCACGAACCAGCGCTGACCCTGCTCGCCGATGCGGTGGAAGGCGCCCAGCGTTATGGGATAGACGCGGTGCTCGCCGAATGCTTAGAGGGCCTCTCCCATGTGCACGAGGCCAGGGACGAGTTCGCCGACGCCCTGCATTGCATGCGCGCAGCCCGTGCGGCTGAAGGCCGTCACCGGCGTGAGGTCGAGGCCGCGCGCGCCACCCTGCGCTACAACTGCGAGTCCGCGCGCCGCGAGGAAGCGCGCCTGGTCGGCCAGGTCGCCGAACTGCTGGGCAACGCTGGGGCAGGTAATCCCGGACTCGATGCAGACACCGGCCCGTTGCCCCTTCCGATCACGGCCGAATCGTCGGCGCATCAGGTTGCCGAGGTGCCTGTTGCCCGGGCGCGGCTCAGTGGGGTAGACGGCGCTAAACCGGATGTCCGTTCAGCAACCAGTTCCGAAGTACAGGTGGCTGGGACGGACGTGGCCGAGGTCGTCGATGAAGCCCAAAGCGCCGCCGTGCACGGCACTGAGGTGCAAACGCCCGCGGCAGCGGACATCTCCTTGGTGGCTCGCACCACTGCGACGGAACCGCTGACCGAACAGACGAATACGGCGCTCGGCGCCGAGTCAGCAGGTGGCGACCTCGACTCTTGGCAGTCCAGGGCCCGACATCGCCGTGGTGCTGCGGGAACCCCCTTGTCAGTGCGTGACCTACTTTCGTCGTCAGCCCTGTCCGCGGGGCCCTCTGGCCGGCGGCGCGCCGAAGAATCCGGCGTGGATCGGATGGAGGAAACCGACACGCTTAAGCTGACTCAGCGGACAGATGGTGACTCTAAGGACGGCAGCGCCGACAGTCCGGGCAGACCGGCCGATTCAGCGGTGACCTACCCCGTACTCGTACCTCCACGAGCGGACGTGTCCGAAGTCGCGGAAGGTGCCACCACTCGCGCGGCTTCGGAAGGGGACACCGACCAGCTTTTGGCGACCCGCCGAGAGCTTCCGTCGTCCGGGCCGCCACCAGCGCCAACGCCACGAGCACTGGAATGGGACGCCGTGGACGGCGAGCCGGAGGGAGAGGGCGAGACACGCCAGATGGGCCTCGGTGACCTGCTTGCTGAGGCGCTGGCTGCCTACCAGGAAAGCCGAGATGTTCACGCTGACGCCCGGCCTACCGGACCATCCCGTACTGACGATGCGCTAACGGCTGAAGAGACCGTTCGGGATCTGCCTCATTACCGTCCAGGAGGTGCACGCTGGGCGGTTGGTCTGGCTCTGGCTCCGGGCGTTAATGACCCGACCCCCTCCGAACCGAAACCCAGCGGACCGAATCCGCGGCAAGCAGACCCCGCAGAACCATCCGAGGCGATCACTAACCCGCTGCTGCGACTACCCGATCTCACCACCGAACCGCGGTGGGCTCCGCCCGAACCGGGTCAGCATCGGTCCGCCGCCGGAGATTAGTGCTGGTTGCGGCGAATCCAGGCACTGATGTGCAGGCTGACCGGGGGCAAGTAGTTGGCGGTTTTCATCACGGACGTGCCGGTGCGTTGGTCGGACATGGACGTCTATGGGCACGTCAACAACGCGCGCGTGGTGACACTCCTGGAGGAGGCACGCACCGAGCTGCTTTTCAGGGAGGGCGCCCGCCGCGGTGCTCAGGCCCTGGTTAACGGCGTAGTCGTGGTCGAACTGATGGTCCGCTACCGGCAGCCGTTGGTGTACTCAGCGCGTCCGGTCCGGGTGCACCTGTGGGTCAGCGACCTGCGGGCCGCCTCGTTCGCCTTGGACTACATCATTGCGGGCACCGACGGGGATGCGGTCACCGCACGCACCCAGCTTGCCGCGTATGACACCGCAGCGCAGCGGCCACGCCGGCTGATGCCGGCCGAACGTGAATTCTTGACTGCATTCCGAGAAGACGGTGGCGATGGCTGAGCTGTCCATCCCAGATCCCGTCGAGCGGACCGACCTCGGTGTCTTCGTGGCCCGCGCGGTCCGGCTCGACAGCGAGGCGCTCGTACGGCTACGAGCTGCGGGTGGTCAGCTGCACGCGTGGGTGCACACCCCGTTCGACGCGCTCGCAACCCGCTCGGTAAGTGGCGAGGTGTGGCCTGGTGACCTCACCGTCAAGGGAACAGACCTGCTCGCGGCGATGGCAGCGGTCGGCAACACAGTGGTCGATCCGGGCGAGGCTCAGGATTCGCAGTGGCGCTGCGCGCTACCGCCCGAATGGGGCTGGCGTGCGGTGGATCAGGTCCCCGCTGAGGTGCTCACCGAACTCGCCGGTCAGGGCGTTGCGGTCGCGAGGTCCCACCCTGGTCCGCATAGCGGGCCGCCCTCCGACTTACTCGATCAGAAGGTGATCACGGTCAGTGGTGCGGGGTTGGAAGTCGGGGTACCGCTGCGGTGCCTGTTCGCCTTATCCGGCATGGGCTTCGTAGGCAAACCCGCCGCGGGGCAGATCGTCCGAGTCTGGGCCACGGACTGGTGGCTGCGGCTGGATGCCCGCTACGGCGCCGTGTTGCGGCGCCGGCGCGCTGTGTTGCCGCTGCTGGTATGACGGTCGGGTCGCAGCAACGTGCTCAGATCAGCCAGACAGCGGTGTCCGGGGGCAACGCATCACTGCTGGGCCGCAGTGGGCTGCTGGACAGCAGCACCTGTCCTGGCGGTAGCGCAACCGGCATAGCAGAGGCATTCAGACCGCAGATCAGGCCGCCGCCTTTGCGCCGGAACGCGAAACAGCCAGGTGGCGCGCCATACCACTCCAGCTCCGAGCCGCTGAATGCATTGTTGCCCTTTCGCAGTTCCAACGCCCGCCGGCACAGCGACAGCATGGAATCCGGGTCTTCCAGCTGGGCTTCCACCGCGTAGCGGGCCCAGTCTCCCGGCATCGGTAACCAGGTGCCGGGTGTCGCGCTGAATCCGTACGGCGGGGTGGTGCCCTCCCACGGCAGCGGCACCCGGCAGCCGTCGCGGCCCCGGTTGGTGAACCCCGAACGGCGCCATACCGGATCCTGCAGCGTCCAATCAGGCAGTTCGACGTTCGGCAGGCCCAGCTCCTCGCCGTTGTAGAGGTACACCGGCCCAGGCAGGGCCAGTTGCACGAGCACCATCGCTCGCGCCCGTGCCAGTCCGACCGCACCGCCGCCGTAGCGGGTCACCGGCCGAACCGCGTCGTGGTTGGAGATCGTCCAGGTGGCCGGTGCCGGGGTGTCCTGGACAGCTATCAACGAGTGTTCGATGGCCTCCCGCAGGTGCGCCGCATCGAAGTCCGCTTCCAGCAGCCGGAAGTTGAAGCCCAGGTGCAGCTCGTCGGGGCGCAGATAGCGGGCGAAGGCGACGTCATCGCTCACCCAGATCTCGCCGACCGCAACCCGCGCCGGATACTCGTCGAGCACCTTCCGGATCATCCGGTGAATGTCATGCACACCGTCGGCGTCAAAGCGGGGATCGCCGACATCAGCATCGAGCAGTCCTGTGCCAGCCGGAATGGGGTCCGGCATGTCTGGCAGTCCAGGTGGTTTGGCCATCCCATGGGCCACGTCGATACGGAAACCATCCACTCCCCGGTCCAACCAGAACCGCAGGGTGCGCTCGAAATCGGCGACCACCTCCGGGTTTTCCCAGTTCAGGTCCGGCTGCTCGGGCGCGAACAGATGCAGGTACCACTGCCCCTTGTCGCTCAGGGCAGGGCGCAGTCGAGTCCAGGCGGGTCCGCCGAAGGTGCTGGTCCAGTTGTTCGGCGGTTTCATCCCGCTGTAGTCGGCGCCATCCCGGAAGATG
>DASQVU010000201.1:0-7845 GCA_035640615.1 Pseudonocardiaceae bacterium | reverse complement strand
TCGTGGCGGCCGCGCGGACCGATTCCCGAGATTGCGGCATCGCTGTCTTTCAGCGTGGGGCGCAGCGCGTCGGTGTCGGTCAGGTCAGGCACCGTCGCGACGTCGAGGGCGCGGTGGCGTACGTCGAAGCGGGCCGGGTCTCGCACCACCGCCGTCACTTGGTGTCCGGCGCTGAGGGCCTGCCGCATCACCTGGCCACCGATACCGCCGGTCGCGCCGAAAACAGTGATCTTCACTTGGTGCCCCCAGTCTCGGTGTGCTGGGTGTGCGTGGCAGTGGCCCTGGACACCTTGTCGTCGGGAAGTCGAATGGCGTGGAGGTGCCAGACGGGGCTGGTGATTCGTCCGAGCTCGTCGGTGCGCCGGGCGTCGATGTCGACGTCGATGCCCATCGCCTGGAGCGTGTCAGAGTCTTGCCGTTCGAGGAATGCGCGGGTGATGGCGGTCGTGTAGTGGGTGAGTTCGATGCTGCGGATGCTCCAGCGCCCACTCAGGTGAGCGCGCAGGTTGTCCTGGCTGGTTCGGATCGGCAGCTTGAGGCCGGGGGAGTCGGTGTCGGCGAAGCAGAACAGGTGCAGATGGGCGCCTGGCCGGGTCACGCGGTGCAGTGCCGACGCGTAGGCGGCGCGCTGATGGTCACCCAGGCAGTGGTAGAGCGCGCTGTCGAGCACGGTGGTGAAGCGTTGCTCGAAGCCGTCCAACCGGGTTGCGTCGGCCTGGATGAGCTCGGCGGCGACTCGGCGGTCCTCGGCGCGCTCGCGAGCTCGCGTGATGGCGGTCGGTGCGGCGTCGAAGCCGGTCACCCGGTAGCCGCACTCGGCCACGAACAGCGCGTTATCCCCGAGCCCGCATCCTGCGTCGAGGATGTGGCCGTGCAGCTGCCCGCTTCGTTCTAGCGCGACGACGGCGGGCTGGGGTTCGCCGATGTCCCACGGAATGACGTCGAAAGACGCGAGGCCTTCCCGGGGTGGGTCGCCCTGATAGAGGGCTTCGAAGTCGAAGTCCTCGATGAAGTCTGCGCGCGAACGGTCTGGCATCGCGATCCCTTCTTCCGTCCAGTGCGCGATCCGTCGATCAACGCAAGCCGGGGCGCGCACCCTCTAGAGTATGCCCCGACTATGATTGTCACTATATATGACAATAACCGTAGCTAGCATTTGGTTATGGGTGAGATCACACAACGGGCACCGATTCCACCGCTTGCTGGCCGGGCCAGCTTCTTGCTCTCCCAACTCGGCACCCGAAGCGCCCAGGAATTCGCCAACCGGCTAGCGCCGCTAGGTATGCGGCCGAGTCACTTCGGGCTGCTCATGCACCTGTCGCAAGACGAGGGACAGTCCCAGCAGCAGCTCGCCGACGCCATGGGCATCCACCGCAACGTGATGGTGGGTCTGGTCGATGATCTGGAAAACCGCGGACTCATCGAACGCCGCCGCCACCCCACCGACCGGCGCGCCCACGCCCTGCACCTCACCGCCGCCGCTCACGACCTGCTTCCCCGCGCCCGACGCGCCGCCGACGAGCAGGAAACACAACTGCTCGCCGGGATCGACGAGGCCGACCGCAACCACCTCATCGCGCTCCTGCAACGCCTCGCCGACCACGCCGGACTCTCCCCCGGCGTCCACCCCGGACTGCGCGACGACGGGTCGTCTGCCGCCCATCGACCGTGCTGACCGGCCGGTCAAAGCAGAAGGACACAGGCCAGCGTCACCCGAAAACACCAAGACAAGCAGTCGGCGGTTGTTGATCTAACGCGGGATCCAGGTCGAGCACGTCACTGCGCAGGTGTGAGCGCCGGGGCGGTGGGTACTCCATGCCCGCGCGGTGGGTCTGTGCCGCGCATTGACACCACGGCGCCGTGCGATGTCATCGGATGATGAGGAGCCCCGTGGAGATCATCCCGCTTGATGAGCATCACCTGCTGATGTTTTGGGTGCAGTTCGTCGTCCTGGTGCTGGTGGCTCGTCTGCTCGGTGCGGCGATGAATCGTATTGGCCAGCCAGCGGTCATCGGCGAGCTCGCGGCCGGCGTGGTCCTGGGGCCCACGGTGTTCGGCGCGTTGTGGCCTTCAGGGGCGGCGTGGTTGTTTCCGCGGGATGCGGAGCAGTCAGCGATGCTGCTGGTGGCCGGCTGGGTGGGCATCGTAATGCTGTTGATCCTCACCGGCTTTGAAACCGACCTGGCCCTGATCCGTCAGCGCGGGACGGCAGGGGTGGCGGTGGCCGGGGGAAGTGTGCTGGTGCCGTTCGTGCTCGGGCTCGGGATCGGGTTCGTGCTGCCGAGGGTGTTCATTGGCGAGGGGAAGCCAGCGGTCGTCTTCGCGCTGTTCATCGCGGCGGCGTTGAGCATTTCCTCGCTTCCCGTGATCGCGAAGATCCTCAGCGAGTTAGGGATGACTCGCCGCAACTTCGGTCAGCTGACGCTGGCCGCTGGGATGGCCAACGACGTCATCGGCTGGCTGATCCTCGGTGTCATTGCGAGCATGGCCCGGTCAGGGTCGATCCACGTTGGTGACCTGGCGGTGGCAGTCATCGGGATGGTGGTGTTTCTCGGGCTGGCCTTTACGCTAGGTCAACGCGGCGTCGATCGGCTGCTGCGCCGGGTCCGCGAACGCCACGGCGGCATCGTGGGGGCGATGGCCGTGACGCTCATGGTGGCGTTCGGAGCTGGCGCGATCACGCAGGCATTGGGTGTTGAGGCAGTCCTGGGGGCCTTTGTCGCCGGAATCGTGCTCGGGCAGTCGAAGTTCCAGGACAGCCGGGTCCGGTCCAATCTCCAGAGCGTCACGCTGACCGTGTTCGCGCCGCTGTTTTTCGCTACCGCTGGACTGCGCGTGGATCTCGGGCTACTGCGCGACCCCACCGTGCTGCTGTGGAGCGTGATCGTGATCGCTGTCGCGAGCATCGCGAAACTGCTCGGCGCCTATGCCGGTGGCCGCTTGGCCCGGCTGCCCCACCAGGAGGCGCTGGCGCTGGGCGTGGGGCTCAACGCCCGTGGTGCACTGGAGATCGTGATCGCAACGGTGGGCCTGTCACTGGGTGTGTTGAACACCCGCAGCTACACGGTGGTGGTGTTGATGGCGATCGTCACGTCGATGGCTGCGCCGCCGCTGCTGCGGATGATCGCCAAGCGCTGGCAGGGCACCGATGAGGAGCAGCAGCGGCTGCAGCGCGAGCAGACACTCAGCACGAATCTGCTGGTCCGAGCTAACCGGATCCTGCTGCCCGTGCAGCGCGGGGAGGGTTCGGTGATGGCGGCGAAAATCCTTGATCTGGCCTGGCCACCGGGGCAGGAGGTGACCGTGCTCGCGGTGGGTGCCGGAGGCGAGGCCGAACTTAGCTCGATTCGGGAAGTCTTCCAGGACCGCCCGGTCGTGGAGGAGTGGGTGGAAAGCCATGACCCGGTCGCTGCGGTCATCGAACACATGGCCTTGGGCTACGGCATCGTCGGTCTCGGCGCCGCCGAGGGCATGCACGCCGGAGTGCTGACGTCGTCGCTGACCGACGAGCTGCTTTCGGGCACTACGCTGCCCATGCTCGTGGTGCGCGAAGGCCCGCAGGCCAAGGTACAGGCGGTGGCGGGCTTTTCCACCGTGCTAGTGCCCGTAACCGGAACAGTGTCCAACCGCGCCGCGCAAGAGCTGGCTTACAGCCTCGCCGCCCGGGCCGGCGCCGAGGTGATCATCCTGCACGTTGAGCCCGAACGGCGGTCCAATGGTCGACGTACAGCATTGCGCGAGCGCAGCCGCGGAACAGTGGCGCGGCAGGTACTGGAGCGGGCACGGGGCCTAGCCCGACGGCTCGGAGTGTCCCCGCAGGCACTGGTGCGCACCGGCTACCCCACCACAGAGATCATCGCGGCCGCGCGTGAGACCAAGGCAGACCTCGTCGTGCTCGGCAGCGAGCTGCGGCCCATGGTGCCGGGCGAGCCATTTCTAGGACATTTATTTGAGCACGTGATGGACGAGGTCGAGACCAACGTAGCGGTCCTCGCCGCGCCGCCGCAGTGGCGCGCGGCGCACGCCGACGGCAGCAACTGACCAATCCGTCCGTGCCGCGCTAAGCTGGGCGTTCCCCGGAACAGCGCGACTAACTCACCTCGGGTCCGGCACGCTGGCGGCGGCAGTCCCACCGAGGCCGCACGGTGCAGTTTCTCAGCCGAGTCTCTGATCGACGTGCCACCGCGACGACGGTGATGGCGCTGACCCAGGTCAACCCAGGCCGTAGCCCGGCCGGTCTGACCGGACGACAAGCCTGCCGGATCGCGGCATTTAACGGGTAACCGCGGCTACTCACCGCAACCGCGGCTCGTCACGGGCGCAGGTGTGCACGGTGTAACCCCGCACGAGCAGGCGCCGTGCATCGCTGTTCAGCCTGGGGTGCTCGGCTGCCTGAGGCCCGAAGCGAGCTGGTGTATCGGTTAGCCGGACAGTGGAGAGGGAGCTGGCCGGGGCAGGTTCTTGCTGTCAGCCTGGGCGGCGCTGCCTCGCGCATAACTTCTCGCTTGGGTTTGCCTCTTGAGGGCGGTGTAGTGATCTGCGCAACTGGGTAGGCCGTCGGACGACCGAGATGAAAGAGGCGGCAGGTGTTGCGGCGTCCCGTCACCGGTGCCGGCTGGGTGCGCCGGTGGCTACGGTTGGTCAGCGGTACCGTGCTGGCACTGGCTTCCGCGGCGATGCTGCTGCTGACCGGTTATGCCTGGACGCTGTCGCGGCAGCTTGACGCGTCGTTGACGACCTCAGCGGTGCTCGACCACCCACGCGCCAACCCCGCCCGGCCGCGGCTGCCCGCTGTCCCGGACGCGATGAATGTGCTGCTTGTGGGTCTGGACAGCCGCACCGACGCGCAGGGCAACCCGCTGCCCCCGCCCGTGTTGGCGGCCTTGCACGCGGGCGGTGACGATGGCGAACTCAACGCCGACACTCTGATCCTGGTGCACCTTGCGACCGCGCCGAGGCAGCCGCCGGTGGCGGTGTCGATTCCCCGGGATTCCTATGTCACCGTGCCCGGTTTCGGCCCGCACAAAATCAACTCGGCGTTGCAGAGGGCAATGCTTGCCGCCAAGTCGACGCTGATCGCGCAGGGCCTCAGCGGAGCTGGACTGGACCGGCTAGCCCAGCAGGCCGGCAGGCAGAAACTTGTGCAGACCGTGGAGCAGCTCACCGGCGTGACCCTCGACCACTATGTCGAGATCAACCTCGCCGGCTTCTACGAGATCACCCAAGCCGTCGGTGGAGTTCCGGTCTGCCTGGCCGCCCCCACCCACGACAGCTACACGGGTGCCGATTTTGCCGCCGGTCCACAGACGGTGTCGGGCGCAGCGGCCCTGGCCTTCGTCCGCCAGCGTCATGGCCTGCCACGCGGCGACCTCGACCGCATCCAGCGCCAGCAGGCCTACCTGTCCGGACTAGCGCATCAGCTGCTGTCTGCTCACCTGCTCACCGATCCCGCTGCGGTGGGCGCCTTGCGACAAGCAATCACCCGCTACGTCGTTATCGACCCCGGCTGGGACTTGGCCGGCCTTCTGGATCAGGCCGCCTCGCTGCAGGCCGCAGCGATCCAGTTCCGCACCATTCCCACCGGGCGCATTGATCTACCAACCCCCGACGGCCAAGCTGTGCAGGTCGATCCCGAACAGGTCCACCAATTCATCGCGCAACTCATCAACCGCACAGACCGGCTTCCGCAACCACCGAGCACTACTGCACCCGCTGTCGCTCCACTAGCCAGCTCATTTCCGTGTGTCAGCTAACCTCGACCCGCCCAGCCCATCCACCGCAGTGCTGAAGCGCGCTCCGGGCTGCAGACGGCTCGCGGATTCCCTCGCCACGGCAGCCGTATCAGCGCCACGACAACACCCAGAAAGACAGCATCGGGGACAGTGGCTAGATGAGCTACGCAGTCGCAGCATCCAGCGAGTGGATTGACCCTGAGGGAGTGCGTCGACCAGGTGGTGAGGTCTACGCGTGGACCCCCGGCACCAATCAGACGCTGTGCGGGCTGGCGCTAAGTCGGTCCCGACTGGCTCGGTATCCCCATGTTGACTGGGACGACATCCGCCCAGAGTCCGGCCGGCACGCCGATGCGGTCCGGCGAGTGTGCCCGCGTTGCATCGCCGGAGCCCGTCCCCGGCGACACGCGCACCAGCGGCACGGAAACAGAGCCCGAGAAAGCTGGCGATGATCACGGGCAGGCCTGTCAGTGCGGGAACAACGCAGAACGCGACGAGCTGCTCGGCTGCTATCGGCACGCCGGGCACCACCACGATGTCGTGGTCTGCTGCTGGCGACCACCGTCGACGGGACTGGTAGGGCACCCAACAGGGTCCGGGCGCCGAGGACGGTAGCTATTCGTCGGCGTCGAGGGAGGAAACCACAGGCCGTCTACGCCCTTGGTAGTCAAGACATAGGTTCGCAGGTTCGTCTCGGGGAAGGTGACAACCCGGGGATGGCAGGAAGCCCTGGGGGATGAAAATCGGCGAGCACAAACGGGGTCAGGCCTACCAAGCCAGGCCGGCATAGGTATGGACCTCAGGATCGGCGGGCAGGTGACTTGAGTGGCGAGGGCAAGGTCGATGGCTTCGAGCCGTCCCAGGCTAACAATGATTGGGGCTTCGAACTCGACACCAGTCCCATCAGTCACGCCGCCGACCAACAGGTCGGACCTCCACCAGCAACGCCCTAGAGGTCGTTCAGCTACGTTGCCCGTATTGCAATTGCGCAGGACTACGGATGGGGTGCCAAACACCGGCCCTATCCGGTGGATGTGCCAGATGATCAACTAACTTGGGTGTCTTTTCTTTCGGCCAGGGGCAGCTGTGGCAGGATTGGTGGACGGTTTGCCGTGAGCCCTTGATAGGAGCCTCGCCCCATGACGTCAGACGACCGCCTCACCGGCTCCATCAAGCCCCTTTCCACCGCTGGACAGGAGCCGGACGACGTGGTCCTGCAGCAAGCCGTTGCCACCCTGCGCCGCGCATCATCAGCCGCGCGGCACCAGGGGACGTTGGAGTTCGCCTTATTCAGTGTGGCCGGGATGCTCGAGGCTGTGGTCCGCTCGGTGGGAGGCGGAGAGCAGGTACCACCTGCAATCCTGGCGAGCGCCTTGAACATCGCTCGACATATCGCCGCCTACGGCGTGGATACCGCACATGGCACGCCCACGTTGGGCACCGTGGGTGAGCCGGCTGGTCCCGCGCCGGAACCTTCGCATCTCTCGTCCCGATAGTGGCTTCCGAACAGTCATGGCTTTTCACCGACACTGTGAGGCTTGAATATAGGATTTTGGGCTTGACCTTCAGGTTTATGGGTGTCAGTTCGATCATGCTGTGATCTGATACTCGTGATGAGCCCGTCGAGGATTGCTTTGCGGCGAACCTGGTAGTCGGCAAGGTTGATCGCTGATGGGGCTGGGTATCGGCTTGAATCGGTGCCAGTTGGCAAGCGTTCGGTGCGGCCGCCCGGTGTTGAAATGGTGCAGGGGATCGTGAGGATCTGGCGTCGATGGCGTTCGTTGACGACCAGCCGCCGCAAGTGCTGTAACTGTTGCATTGAGGCAAGGGTCGTCGCATCGCTACGCCAGCCGTTGATTTCCGACCTGGGTGTCCCGGTTTCGGCGAGACCGGTCAGGGCCCGCGGCAGTGGGCCGTGGTGCAGGACGCCGAGGCGTTGGGTGGCGCGGGTGAGGGCGACGTAGAGCTCGGCCGCGCCGGGTAGGCCGTCGGGGAGGATCCGTTGTGGTTCCACGACCAGGACGGCGCGAATTCCAGCCCCTTAGTCTCCGACGCCACCACCGCGCCGGGCACTCCGGTGGCCCGATCACGACGCGCAGCAGAACTCGACACG